>JBBQUE010000613.1:0-3122 GCA_038212805.1 Bryobacterales bacterium
CCCAGGTACCGATCACACGCGCGAATATGTTCCTCTGTTGGCGTATAGCCCGGGCCGCGCACAGGGCGTTGACCTAGGAACCCGCCTCACACTCTCAGATATCGGCCAAACGGTGGCGGAGAATTATAGTGTGGGCATTAAAAACGGGAAAAGTTTTCTCAGTTTGCTGCAATAACGCCTGGCCATTCTTTGAAACTCGCGCAAGAACATCGGCGCTGCTAAAGACAACAAAAAAAGCAGGCGTCGCGCTACTCATGTCCGCTGTGATGCTGATGGTTGGGTTTGGTGTGTGTGACGTAGAAGTGGGAGATGAGAGGGACGAAAGGCGATGAAACTGGCCACGGATGCAGTTTAGTCCAGCGTACCTGAACGCTCAGATGGTTGATCACCCGTTGGGTTCGCCGCGTCTCACAATTCCTATAAGATCACAAACCACGGCGGCTTGATCGCCAGCGTCAAGGCTGGAAGCAGCTTGAAACTGTACATCGAGGAAAAGCAGGTCCGGTTGTTTCGGGGCAAAGTTGAGGTTGAGGTGATACCCGCTTGGGCGATCACGGAAGTGAGCTACGGACAAGACGTTCACCGGCGGGTGGGGCGGCAGTGGGAATCGGGTTGCTTACTCTCGGCTTGGGGGCGCTCATGGCACTGGCTAAATCGAAAAAACACTTCATTGGCCTTGCCTGGGATGACGGTGGAAAGAAGGGCGGCGTGGCTTTCCAGGCGGACAAAAACGAATACAGGGGCGTCCTAGCTGGCCTGGAGGGCATTAGTGGCAAGAAGGTCGTCAAGTCCGATGCAATGACGGTGAAGAACTGAAGTGCCGGGTAAGGACCGGGGTATGCAGAACCGCGGTTTCAACTCCGGATCCGACGCGAAGAACATCAATGGCCAAGCGAAGATGAGACCTTCACGCAGCGTGCATTTGTTGAACATCCTGGATGGCGGAAAGGGCAGGTTGGGCACCGGTGAGTGTGGGAGTAGGAACGTCGCGCTCGCCCTCGATGGTGATGTTGAGGGCCAAATGCTGGCCTCCAAACTGGAGTATCCATGGCTCCTGTGCCGGCGGTATTCCCAGGATGGAAATATAGTAAAGGCTCTCGCAAAACATCGGGTTGTTGCCTTCGTTGCGCTTGCGCACCTCGTCGGCTTCCACAATCCGCTGAACCTTCTCAAATCCTCGCCGGCTGGCCATTACAACTAAAGACGGAATTCAGCTTTACTACAAGGGTTGGGGAAAAGGGCTGCCCCTGGTATTCAGCCATGGCTGGCCTCTATCCGCGGATGCCTGGGAAGACCAGATGATCTTTCTTGCCGTCCGGGGATACCGCTGCATCGCGCATGATCGCAGAGGCCATGAGCGTTCGGGACAGCCCTGGTCGGGAATGATTTGGATACCTATGCCGATGACCTCGCCGAACTGGTGAGAGCGCTGGACCTGCACGATGCGATCCATATGGGCCATTCCACGGGAGGCGGCGAAGTGGCCCGCTATATCGGACGCCACGGAGCTGTACGCGTCGCGCGGGCCGTGCTGATCGGCGCTATACCCCCTCTCATGTTGCAAACCGCTGGAAATCCAGGCGGCCTGCCGATCAAGGCGTTTGACGACATCTGGGCCAACCGGCCAGGATCCAAGGTCTCGCAGGGGCTGCGGGACTCGTTGTGGATGCAGGGTTCTCCGAGACGGATCTTACTAGGACCTCAAGAGGTTCGATATCCCAACCCTGATTGTTCATTTCATGGCGACGACGACCAAATCGTGCCGATCGGCGCATCGGCGCTGCGATTCTAAAAATCTACCAGGGAGCCCCGCACGGGATGTGCTCAACCATCAAAGACCGCGTAAACGCTGAACTCTTCGCCTTCATACAGCGGAGGATGGAAGCAGGCGACTATAGGCGAGTCTGATGAGATCGAAACCTCGCAACATAAATCTGAATGGGGGCTGAAGTTTCAACTCCGCTTCACACCACCGTACGCCATCACGCGCTGATTGGGCCTGCGCCTTCCACCAGGGAGTGGAGCCTCCGGTCTGGTAGAACGATTCGCAGACCTGGAGGTGCTTCTGGAATCCCGCCAGCATGCGCGTGCGGTAATGCGCGGCCAGTTCCTCGGGATCCAGGCCCGCGGCCGAAGCCTTGACAACCGCCGCCGCCAGGATCGCCTCACGAATCGCATAGCCGCTGCCATCGCCGCACAAAGGATCGAAGGCCAACGCGCCCGACCCGCAGGCTAGCCAGCCAGGTCCGCAAGGCGGCCAACAGATTCGCGGGTGTGCCGGAAAGTGCTGGGCCTCTCCCAGCGTCTCAGCAACCTGCGCGCGCACCAATTTGCTGGAATCCAACAAGGCTTCCGGTGTGCCGCCTACGCCTAGCAACCAAGCCCGGCCCACCGCGTTCGAGACCAGGAACAACCATCCGTTCTCGACGGATTCCACCCAGCCGCTGAAAGGATCGGAAGTGCCGGACAAAGCTACCGGTAACGAGAAGGCGACGCGCTTGCCGAACTCCTGGACCGGCAACTTTTGGCCTTCGGGGCGCGCTGCAAGGATGGTCCAATCCGGCTCACCCGGTTCTGGGGTGGGGGCGTCGAATTGCAGCCGGGCCAGCAACGTGGCTTCATCCACGGCGACGGCTGAGTGAGGGAGATCGTGCGTCCCGCCGGTTCCCCACGCCACAACTCTATGCCGGATCGGGTGCAGGCCTTCAAATAACCCTGGGGTCTCAAAAGCGTCCTGAAACAAGACCTGGGTGCTGGCGCCGATCATGATCACGGGGAGTCTGGGACGTTGCGCCCCTCGACGCTCCACCGATGAACCCGCGGCCGTCAACAGGCGCGCGCAGCATTGGGCGGCCACTCCGTCACCCTGGATGACTATCTTCGCGTTCGCAGGCATTTCGCTATTATGCATACTTTGTCGGACAGTGCCCGTCAAGTTATTATTCCAGCATGGCGATCGTCGGCTAACCCGAACTGCTTTCCGGAATTAGCAAAGTGAATGGATTCATGGGCAGCTACTTACTCTCAGGCGGAACCTGGGCGCGAAGTGGAAGTCACAACCGTCATGATCCGGGACTCAATCAACGCTTTTCGCGCGGTAACCGGACCGGACTATGAGACCG
>JBBQUE010000614.1:0-3121 GCA_038212805.1 Bryobacterales bacterium
CGCCTGGAAGACGCCCAACTGCGGGTTGCGCCGCTACCGCTACGGCAGAAATCGGCCCATACTTAATCTTTTTCGAGGATCACAAAAGCCATCCCGTGCTGCGCGGTGTGGGTGAGCGATAAAGAGATGTTCGATACCCCCAGCGCTGTTGCAAAATCCTGTGCCACGCCGTGCAACTGCAGGGTCGGGCGGCCTGAGGGCAGGTTCCGGACTTCAAAATCCTGCCAGCGCACGCCCCTGCGCCAGCCCGTGCCAATCGCCTTCATCCCGGCTTCCTTGGCGGCGAAACGCGCGGCATACCGCTCAAAACGGTTGGCTTTGCGCTCGACGTAAGCGATCTCAGCCGGGGTATAAATACGGTCGATGAAACGTTGACCGTAACGCTCAATCGCTTGTCGAATGCGATCCACTTCAGCCAGGTCAATTCCGGTACCGACGATCACAGGCCGGCTCCGCTGGAGGTGATGGTGAGCCGCCCATGTTTCACGCCCTTGGTGGCGATCAACGCTTCGGCAACGGATTTGACCTCTTGCGCGAGCCCTCTAATAATCAAGACCTCCAGGCAGTTGTCGTGATCTAAGTGAACGTGCAATGTGGAGAGAAACAGGTGGTAGTGGGCGTGCTGCAAATCCGTCAGCTTGTCGCTCAGCATGCGGACGTGGTGGTTGTAGACCAAAGTCAGGGTTCCCACCACCTCGAAGTTGGGCGTTTGCGCGGCCTGCTCCACCAATTCGTCTCGAATGAGATCGCGAAACGCTTCGGACCGGTTCGTGTATCCGCGGCTGGCAATGAGATCATCGAATTTTTTGAGCAGATCGGAATCTATCGCGACGCCAATCCGGCTGAGTTCGCTCATGCGTATAGTCAGAGTACAGGAGCAAAGCCTAACGGGCAACTGGTCGCACGCTTATGAAAGTCGTGCTACCGTAGGAGCGACCGATGCATATTCCGGATAATTTCCTCTCAACTCCGGTTTGGACCCTGATGGATGCCATCAGTATCCCGGCGTTCGGCCTGATTGCGAGGCGTGCGTCGCGGAATCTGGACGAAAGCCGCATACCGTTGCTAGGCGTTTTGGGAGCATTCGTCTTTGCCGCGCAAATGATCAATTTCCCGGTGGGAATTGGCACCAGCGGACATTTGGTGGGGGCGGCGCTCTTGGCCTGCACCTTGGGACCAGCGGCTGCGGTGGTAGTGATGACCGCCATTCTGGCGATTCAGGCATTCGTCTTTCAAGATGGCGGGATTCTGGCGCTGGGCGCTAACGTTTTTAACATGGCGATTGGTGGCGTGCTGGCAGGGTACCTGCCCTACCGGATTTGGGGCGCAACCAAGGCGCGCCGTTTCGCGATCTTTCTGGGCGGCTTTCTCTCCGTTATGGTGGGGGCGTGCCTGGCTTTAGCCGAGTTGCTGATTTCCGGTGTGCCGATGCCCCGCCCCGTGATTCTGGTTTCGGTGGGTTTGTTTTGTGTCAGTTCCTTGATTGAAGGAGCCATTACGCTCTCGGTAATCGAAGCGATCGGCCGATTAAATCCCGGCTGGGTGAGAGGGCCTTCGCGCGGGAATAACCGGATCGTGCTACTGCTGGGCGGGGTTGCCTTGATTCTCACCGTGGCGGGCTTTTTGATCGCCTCCACGGCCCCGGATGGTCTGGAGCGGCTGGGACAACAGCTGGGGATGACGGCGCGAAGCGCTTTCCAGGCTCCGCTGGCGGATTACTCCGCTCCTATCGCAGGTTCTGTCTGGGCCAAGCGGGCGTCCGCAGGCCTGGCCGGACTGGTAGGCATTTACGGCGCATGCCTACTGTTGGGGCGCCTTGTCCTACAGCGTAAAGGCGTGCGCGTGGAGAGCGCTTAAGTGCACCACGTCCGCGTCGACGAGTGGAGCCGGGGCACCAGCTACATCCATTCCCGCGATCCTCGCGTGAAGATCCTGGTTCTGCTTTTGTTCCTGGTTGCGCTGACGACTACTCCTCCGGCCCGATCGCTTCCTGGATTCCTGCTCCAAATATTTACCTACGCAGGGCTGCTGTGGATCGGCACCGCCACGGCTGGCCTCCCGGCTGGCGCGTTGGAACTCCGGGCGATGGCGGTGCTACCGTTCTCGGCGGTCTTCGCGCTCATTACATGGCTGGCCGGAGATCCGTCGCGGGCACTGTTGTTAGTCACCAGGAGCTACCTGTCGGCGCTGGCGGTATTGCTGGTGGTGGCCACCACGCCCATCCCCCTGCTGCTGCGTGGATTGGGAGCTCTGGGGGCTCCGCGGATTCTGGTATTGATCGTTCAGTTCCTGCACCGCTACCTGTTTGTAATCTCAGAACAGGCGCAACATATGCGGTCAGCCGCAGCGTGCCGCCAGGCTGGAACCAAGTCGCGGAGATTGAGTACATTCCAGGCGGCCTCCGGGGCAGTCTCGGTCCTCTTCGCAAGATCTTACAACCGCGCCGAGGGAATCCACCGGGCCATGTTATCGCGGGGATTTCAAGGACAGTTCGCACAGGGCACGCCCCTGCGGCTCACCTCGGGCGACGGTGTTTTCGCCGTCCTGATGCTGGCCATGATCTGCTCCCTCCGGCTGGCATTTCTAAGCCGATGAATCCGCTAGTTGAAGTGCAGGACCTGCACTACCAATATGAAGACGGAACACACGCCCTTACGGGGGTGAACTTTGTGCTCCACCCGGGCGAGACCGTTGCCGTATTCGGCGCAAACGGTTCCGGCAAGACGACGTTTGTACTGCATCTGAACGGGTTACTGCTGGGTCAAGGCAAGGTCTCGGTTTGTGGCATCCCCGTTGGTAAGACCACACTTGCGCAAGTGCGCGCGAAAGTGGGTATGGTGTTTCAGGATTCCGACGAGCAGCTATTCATGCCTACGGTGCTGGAAGACGTGGCTTTCGGACCGCGGAATTTAGGTATGGCAGACGCCCTGGCGACCGAACAGGCCATGGAGGCGCTGCGCGAAGTAGGCCTGGAATACGCGGCGCACAAGGCCCCGTATCACTTAAGCGCCGGAGAAAAGCGCCGGGCAGCCATCGCGGGAGTACTGGCGATGCAACCAGACATTTTAGTCTTGGACGAACCCACCACGTTTCTGGATCCGCCGGGCCAACAGCTGCTGGT
>JBBQUE010000615.1:0-3120 GCA_038212805.1 Bryobacterales bacterium
GACCGCTTTTCGCAGCGGTTCAGCAGCACAAAAATACGATCCTGCAGATCCAAATGCTTCAGGTAAAGGTACTTTTCGCGGGCCAGATGCAAGGAGGGAATCTCCGGAGTGCAGACCAGGAAGATCTTTTTCGCCTCATGCATGATCTCAAGCGAGTATTTTTCCAGATTGCCGGAGAGGTCAAAGCACAACGCCTGATAGTTCCGGCGCATGAAATCCAGCAGATGGCGGATCTGCGTAGGTTCAATCCGGAAGTCCGGATTCAGCCGCCCCGCATGCAATACATCCAGGTTGTCTATGCTGGAAATAAGCGGCGGCCACAGGCTTTCGTCCATCCTTTGGGCGTTTTCCGCGGCGTCGGTCACACCGTAAGGGTTGTCCAGCTTCAGCATGAACTTCACCATGCCGGAGTTCAGATCGAAGTCCGACAGCAGCACGTTCATCTTGGGCAGGCGCGACAGGGCCACCGCCGCGTTCAACGCAATGGTGGACGTGCCCGCCCCGGCCTTCGAAGGCAGGAACGCAAATACGTGATTTGCGGTCTCAACGCTCGGGGGATTGGCCTCAATCGCCGCGCCGATCCGGTTCAAGGATTCCTGCACGGTTATCCGGTCAAACGGCAGCGACGCGAATTCCCGAATTCCGGCTCGCATTACATCCAGCAGCACCTGGGAATCGCACTGCCGTCCCAGCGCGACAAACTGGACTCCGGGCATGACTTTTTCCACTTCGCGGACCACCTCAATCGCCTTGGGGATGGATTCCACCGCGAGAAAGATGACTTGTGGCGCATGTGCGCGCAAAAAGCGTAACAGCTCCAGCGATGTTGGGTAGTGCTCCAGACTACGCGTTATGTGCACGTTGCCCACATCACCCAGCAGTCTTTGGAGCTTTTCGCTCAGTTCTAGATCAGGACAGATAATGATGCCCCGCAGCATGCGGACACGCTCCTGATGTTAGGCTACGTTCTTTTCCGCTGCGCGACAATAAGCTGGAGGCACTAGTTGTTACCGGCGTCCTTATTTAGTACCTCCGCCAAGTTAGAGGTATCTACCCTATAAAAGCCGACGTGCAAAACGCGCAGCGCGTCGCCTTCAACGGAACCTCCTTCAGGCAGAACGGGCAATCCTTGGTGGTAACCGCAGCCACCGGTTGGGGATCCTTGGCGCGGTTGGCCGCCTTCACAATCAGGAAAATCACGAAGGCCACAATCAGGAAATTGATTACCGTGTTGATGAAAGTTCCATAAGCGATCGCCGCGGCTCCGGCTTTCCTGGCCTCCGCAAGCACGGCCCCGCTATATTTTTCTGGCGTTAAGTTGATGAATAGATTGGCGAAATCCACTCTGCCCATCAACAGCCCAACGGGCGGCATCAGGATGTCGTTCACGAACGACCCGACAATAGTCCCGAAGGCTCCGCCGATCACGATGCCGACCGCCAGGTCCAGCACGTTTCCCCGCATAATAAACTTCTTAAACTCGTCGATCATAAGAGCTACTCCCTTGTTCCCTCAAATAATGCTGCTCAACTAGTGATTAGGCGCATTAGGAACCTGTCGAGTCAAGTACGCACTCAGACCTCTTTCTCAACCACCGCTTAAAATAAAAAGAGCACATGCCCCAATTCGATGTCGTCGGAGTCGGCCTCAACGCCACCGACACCCTCATTCTGCTTTCCCACTTCCCCGCCTACGCCGGTAAAGTCGCCTTCGACGAGGAAATACTCAGCCCCGGAGGCCAAGTGGCCAGCGCCATGGTCACCTGCGCCAAGCTCGGACTCCGCACCAAATACATTGGCACCGTCGGCGACGACGAACGCGGGCGCGTCCAAATGGCCAGCCTTCAAACCAGCGGTATCAATCTGGACGACGTGGAAGTCCGCCTTAACTGCCCCAACCAGACCGCGTACATCCTGATCGATCAAACCACCGGCGAACGTACCGTCCTTTGGCGCAGGGACGATTGTCTTCGCCTCCACCCGGAATCCATCACGCCCGAAAAAATCGCCTGCGCCCGCCTGCTCCACATTGACGGGCACGATACCCCCGCCGTCGCCCAGGCCGCCCGTATCGCCCGCGCACACCAGATCCCCGTCACCGTGGACGTCGATACTATCTACCAGGGCTTTGAGCACGTGCTTCCCCACGTCACTCACCTGGTCGCCAGTTCCGAATTTCCCGGCCAGTGGACCAAAGAGCCGGACCCCCTCAAAGCCCTCGCCCTCATCCAGGATGAGTACAATATCGGGGTGGCCGCCATGACCCTGGGCTCACACGGAGCCCTGGCGCGGGTCCACGGAAAGTTCTACTATTCGCCCGCCTTCGTGGTCAACTGCGTGGACACCACCGGAGCCGGCGACGTCTTCCACGGGGCCTTCTGTTATGCTGTTCTCAGCGGGATGCCGATGCGTGAAACGCTGGAATTTGCAAATGCCATGGCAGCCCTGAACTGCACCGCCCTTGGCGCTCGCGGCGGCATCGCTACCCGCGAAGAGGCTTACGCCCTGATGGCCCGCGCGGAACGCCGTTCCCATCGCGACTTCAAGGCCAGTTCCGACTTCACAGCCGGTTCCGATTTCGCGGCCGGCTGCGATCCAAAGGCATGATACCGCTCCGGTCCTCTGAGCGCACCACCTCGGCTCCCACTGTCACGCTGATTCTGATTGCAATCAACGTAGCCGTCTTCCTCTTTGAACTGTCGCTGCCCAACTACCCGTCCTACATCCGTACCGCCGGCCTAACGCTGAATTCGTTCATCACCACCTACGGCATCGTCCCCGATCGCCTCCACGCCTCATCGGTGCTTACGTCCATGTTTATCCACGGCGGATTCCTCCACATCATCGGCAACATGTGGTTTCTCTGGATTTTTGGGAAGGGAATTGAAAACATCCTGGGGCACGGCCGGTTCCTGATCTTTTACCTGCTCTGCGGCATCCTGGCCGCCATCGCCCATATCCTCTCCAACCCGTTCTCGCCCGCCCCCACCGTCGGGGCCAGCGGAGCCATCGCCGGAGTCATGGGTGCTTACCTGGTGAAACTCCCGCGCGCCCGGATCGTTACGCTGGTGTTCGTTTTCATCTTCGTCACAACCATCGATATCCCGGCGTTCTTTCTGCT
>JBBQUE010000616.1:0-3120 GCA_038212805.1 Bryobacterales bacterium
GAGCGGTCGGAGCCATCGAAGTTTCCCCGCCGTACTCCTTAGAAGCCTCCTCGTCCCGCCCCAGTAAGTGCAATGCCGCTGATGTAACGTGTTCCACTGTAAAGCCGAAGTTGCGCAGGATCTCCTCCCCGGGGGCAGACGCCCCATAATGGTCGATGCCGATCATTGTCCCCTCATCGCCCGCCCATAGAGCCCAGCCAAAGGTAGAAGCCGCCTCCACAGTAACCCGCTTCTTTAGAGCCTTGGGTAAAACGCTCTCGCGATAGCCGGCCTCTTGGGAGGCAAACAAATTGCAGCTCGGCATACTGACCACGCGCGCCTTCACGCCGTAATCCTTGCTCAACTTTTCTTGCGCTTTCACGCACAGGGAGACCTCGGAGCCAGTCCCAATGAGAATCACCTCGGGCGTGCCACCGTCGGCCTCCGACAATATATAGGCGCCCTTCGCCACTCCCGCTTCCTTCGCAGCCGTACGGTCCAGGTGCGGCAAATTCTGACGGGTTAGCGCGAACAGCGTCGGACCGTCATGCTGGACGGCGAAGGCCCAAGCCTCCGCAGTTTCGTTTCCATCGGCTGGCCTAATCACCGTCAGTCCCGGAATGGCCCGCAGACCGGCGAGTTGCTCCACCGGTTCATGCGTCGGGCCGTCTTCGCCAACGCCTACGCTGTCGTGAGTAAAAACGTAAAACGCCTTCAGCTTACTGAGCGAGCCCAGGCGCACCGACGGCTTCATATAGTCGGAGAATACAAGGAACGTCGCGCTGAACGGCAGTACGCCGCCATGCGCAGCCATTCCGTTTACAGCCGCCCCCATGGCATGTTCGCGAACGCCAAACGCGACGTTGTGACCGGCATAGCTCCACGGGCCGCCCACCGCGCCCTGCGTTCCGGGACCGGCATACTCCTGTGGTTGAAAGTCTCCCAATCCCTTCAGCGCCGTATTGGTGGACGGGTTCAGGTCGGCCGAGCCTCCAATCAGATTAGGAATCCGCTTCGCCAGCGCATTCATCACTTCCCCGCCCGCCACCCGCGTAGCGATTGGTTTATCGGAAGGCTTCCATTTCGGCAAATCGGCCGCCCAATCTTCGGGCAGCTTGCCCGCCGAGATCATTTGAAATTCCGCCCCTTCCTTGGGAAACGCCTGCGTGTACGCGTCCAATTTCTTTGCCCACTCCTGCTGCGCGCTCGCGCCCTTGGAGATGGCCCCCCGGAAATAATTCACGGCGTCTTCGGGCAGATAAAATTTATCGGTGGTGGGCCAGCCAAGAGCCTTTTTCGTTGCGGCCAGTTCCTCTTCACCCAGCGGGCTGCCATGGGATGAAAAATTATCCTGCTTCTTCGGACTCCCGTAACCAATGTGAGTGCGAACCAGAATCAGAGAGGGCCGGTTGCTCTCCGCACGCGCCTCCTCAATCGCCTTAGCGACATCTTCTGTATCGTTCCCTTGCTGCACGTGGCGGGTGTGCCAGCCATAGGCTTCGAAGCGTTTGCCCACGTCTTCGGTAAAGGTCAAATCGGTTCCGCCCGCCAGCGAGAGGTGATTGTGGTCGTAAAGATAGATCAGCTTGCCCAAGCGCAAATGGCCGGCCAGCGACGCGGCTTCCTGGGTGATGCCTTCCATGAGATCGCCGTCGCCGCAAATAGCATACGTGTGGTGGTCCACCAGCGTGTGGCCGGGGCGGTTGTAGCGCGCCGCCAGCCAGGCCTCGGTGATCGCCATGCCGACGCCGTTTCCGAAACCCTGCCCTAGCGGTCCGGTCGCGACCTCTACACCCGGAGTGTGGCCACGCTCGGGGTGTCCGGGCGTCTTGCTTCCCCATTGCCGGAAGCGCTTTAGTTCGCTCAGCGGCAAGTCATAACCGGTCAGATGCAGCAGGCTGTACAGCAGCATGGAGCCGTGGCCGGCCGACAGAACAAAGCGGTCCCGATCGAACCATTGCGGGTCTTTCGGATTATGCTTCAGGAACCGCGTCCACAACGTATACGCCATTGCTGCCGCTCCCATAGGCATGCCGGGATGGCCGGAATTCGCCTCTTGCACCGCATCCGCGGATAATATGCGGATAGTATTGATGCACAGATCTTCTAAGGTATGCGTGTCTAGAGTTGGCAAGATCGTTTGTCCTCCTTACAGGGTATCCCGAAACTTGCATCGGGTAGTCTGGACAGGCGCCATTTCTCCCCTTCTAGATCGCAATTGCGGCATTTTAACCGAGGATCGGTGCCGCCGCCCAAAGCCACGGTATAATCATGTTTTCTCCTCATGGCATACGTAATTGCAGAACCTTGTATTGGGACGAAAGACGCGGCTTGTATCGACGCTTGCCCGGTGGATTGCATCCATCCCAAGAAGGACGAACCCGGTTTCGAAGAACTGAACATGATCTATATCGATCCGGTGGAGTGCATCGACTGCGGCGCTTGCGTCCCGGTCTGCCCGGTTTCCGCAATCTTTGCTCTCGACGATCTGCCTGAGAAATGGGCCAGCTTTGCACCCATGAACGCCGAATACTTCGGGCGTTAGCCCTAACCACCCATTCAGGAGTTAGTGGACAGAAGTAGACTGCTTGTTGTTCTTCAGTGCGCGAATAACCAGGCGCCGAGGGTCCAGATAGTGCTGCGGCTTGAACTTCTGCAGGGACCACTGAGAATCTGGCGCGAACTCAATTCCCAGGAAGTACCCGATCTCACGATATACGCAGTAGGTAACCTTGCCTTCAAACCCGCCTTTGGAACAGGTGATCTTCATTAAGGTTCCCAGGGGTACGGCTTGATCCATCTGCAAGCATGCGCCCGACAGCGAGATGTCTTCCAGGTTGGCCACCGTCTTTTTCGTCTTCCCGGCTTTATCCTTCCACTGGATATCCACCAAGTCTGCACATAACATTCTCGTCTCGTCACGCCGGTCCAGCATATGTATAGTTGTGTATCGACTTGCAATACGTAAAGGATTAGATGTTGAGCAAAAAACCCGGTTTTAGTACCTTCTTAATAAAGTACCATCTCGGCCCGCGCTCATGATGCCGCTGCTCGACGTGTGGCGTGACATCTGGACGAACTTTCAACCCCTCGCCCTGGCCTACATTCTGACGGCCAGCATTGGCTGGGAGCGTGAACGGG
>JBBQUE010000617.1:0-3112 GCA_038212805.1 Bryobacterales bacterium
TACGGATCTCCCGGAGAACGTCCACTTCATTCGTTCGAAAAACCACTGCTGTCCAAAATTAGGACAAAGCCTTAGCGACCCGCGTTGCTGGCCTGGCAGAATTCCAGGTGCGAAGGAGGAAGCCAACGCCGCAAATATGTACCGGTTATGCAATGACGACCACTTCGTGATCCAAGATCTTCGCCAGTTCCAGGCGCGCCCAACCGGCTTGGACTTTCACCCTCGCTGCGGCTCCTGACACCAGCATGTGCGCCGTATGCCCACGTACGTCTTTTGGCAAGCGGATGCTCAAGCTCAGCGGACCCACCGGCACCAGTTCGTCGATCGGCATGCGCCCGGTTGCCGTGAGATTCACAACATGCGCGATCACGCGGCCAGGTTGGGTGTAAAGATTACAATCGAAAAGGCCCGCGCCTTCAGCCTGCAACGGAATGTCGCCGTTAGCTGCCCATCGCACCACGTTGGCGATCAGATTCGCATGATCTGGCAGGCGGTCCCGCGTATACCTGCGATCCAGATCGGCGGGCAGGAATGCCACGCGGCCCTTGAGAACCAGCCCCGGGATGCTGGTCTTGGGCTGACGCATCCAAGCCGTCTCTGGAGGATAAATCGGGAACGGGGGAATAAACGTCAACGGTACCAGCGCATCCCCGTCCACCTGCAACTGCTGCAAAAAGCCACCGAAGGGCAGGATATCGGTTTCATCGAAGCCCTGCAGCACTGGATGCCGGGGAGTGGTTGACTTGGGATCGCCCGCGATTTGGGGGCCGTCGACGTTGCCGCGCCGCTCAGGAGCCAGCCTTAAATACGTGTGCTGATTTCCCAGCGCTTCGGCGCGATCGGTGGTTGACGCTCCAGTCCGGTGGGCCCCAAAGATGTCTGCCAGGCCGTAATCTTTGCGCGCATCGCCCAGTTCGTTGTATAGGCTGCTGGATCCCGTGGCGATCAGCGCGCCTCCGCCAGCCACGAACTTCTTCACGGCAGCGCACTGCGCATCCGACATCACCGCCAGGTTCGGCAGAATCAGCACTTTGATGTTGGCGGATTCCCGCTCCAGGTGGTCGATGTGCATGGGCACATGCGGGATACGCGCCCGCAGCAGGCTGTCCAGCACCCCGCGATAGGGCGCGTCCACCAGTTCACCGGCTTGATCCTGGCCATAGAAATCGGTGTTGCGCTGCGACCACGCCACCGCCACGGTGGCCAGCGGACGCCGGTGAATCAGATAGCGCTCATTCGCGGTGTACCACTTCATCAACGGCTCCGCGGTGGAGTACATCCGGCGGTCTTCGTGATATGCGGCAATGTGATGCCACCACGGTTGAATGCCCCCGGCGAAACCTTCGATCATCCACATGCGGGCTTCGGCGGCGGGTTTGCTGGCCACCCGGAACGCGTGAGGGCCCGCTTGATACATCGCCATACTCTCGGGCGCGAGCTTATCCCACCCCAGTACCCCGTGGACCAGCTTGCCGGTGGAGGCGTTCTCCTCAAACCCCGCCGGACCGCGCGCCTGATGATCCAGGAAGACCATTTCCGCCCGCTCAAAGATCGCTTTGCAATCGCGGAACGAACGGCTCTGGGACGTAATGGATCCGCTATTCATCCCGAACCACAGGCAATCCGGACCGCCGGCCCGCTTGGTGGCGCGGTTGTTCAGATCCCAGATCTCCAGGCGCCGCGCATAGTTCCAATCGATCCATTGGCGATAAACCGGATCCTTCCAATCCGTGCGGACGGGCAGCGCCTTGCCTCCGCTGCGCTCGCGAAACTTGCGCTGGCAGTTATCGCAATAGCAGATGCTGTCCCGCGTCAGCCCGCTCCAACTGTTGTCGGCGAAGCCTTCCGGATGGCTTCGTTCAATGATTTCCGTAAGCACCGAAGGCAGGTATTCGTCGTAGTAGGCACTGTTGACGCAAGTGATGTACTTGTCTTCGGCGCGGTAGGGATTGCCGTTGCGGTCGCGGGTGAACCAGTCCGGATGATCCTTGAACTGGTCCTCCGCGGTCCGGTTGGAATCCATGCGCGCCACTACCACCAATCCATCGTCGTGCGCGGCTTTGGCGAGTTCACCATACAGATCGCGATCGCCTAGAAACTGGGCGCGATGATGCATGGGAAATTTACTGGGGTAATAGGCGACGATGCCGCCAGCGTTAATGATCACGCCTTGGACGTTGGTTCGTTTCCAGAAGCCGCGCCACCAGGGGATGTCGTAGCGGACGGGATCCTGCTCCGTAATGTTGGTCTGGCCCCAGCGGGTGACCCGGCGATACCAGGGCTCTTGGCTCGGCGCGGCTGTAAGCGAAGTGGCTGCGGCGGAAGCTGCCGAAGCCAGTAAAAAATCACGTCTGGTGGTCATCTAAAAAATATATTTCAGCGCCAGTTGAATCGCCCGGTTGCCGCTTTTACCGGTAATTGTACCGAACGAACCGCTGGTGGGATTCGCATTTGCGCCGTTCCAATTCGGATGGTTGAACACATTGAAGAATTCGAACCGAAGCTGCAGCATCTGCTTTTCAAAGGTGGGAAAGTTCTTGCGGAGCGCTCCGTCGAAATTCCAGAATCCAGGATTCTGTAATGAATTGCGTGGCTGTAAACCATACGTTCCGGGCGCCGGCTGCGTGAAGGCGGCAGCACGGAACCAGACCGCGGAATCAGTAAACGACGTACGTTGAGTACTGGAGTCGCCGGTTAAGTTCCAAAACTGATTCCCGCTCCCGGCACCCACGCCCGCGTAATCCACGTTGTTGCGCACCGAGAACGGCGTACCGGACTGAGCCTGGTAAATGCCGGACAGTTCCCAGTTCCCAAGAATCCGGCTGGTCCAATTTCCACTGCCTTTCAGGAACGGAATGTCGTAAATCGCATTGGCAATGAAGACGTGAGCGCGATCAAAGTCGGAGCGGCCCCAGTACGCGCGGTCGTCGTAAGCGTTGGGCAGCACGTCGGTCAAGGACGATGAGTTATCCTCCGATCGGGAATATGTGTAGGCCACCCCGAAGTGCAGGCTCTTGGCAAACCGGCGTTCCAGGCTCAATTGCAAGCCGTTATACTTTGAAAGGCCGGAATTCTCCGCCAAGCCCAGAATGCCCAGTCCCAAGTAGGGACG
>JBBQUE010000618.1:0-3110 GCA_038212805.1 Bryobacterales bacterium
GATTGACCACATCGCCCCCACGGCAACTCGCAAGCGCGCGGAATTCATTAGGGTGGCTGTAAAAGAAGCAATTCGCAGGCACGAATATGAACGGATTCGCGAGGGATATCTTCGCCAACCGGATACTGCAGCGGAAGCGGATGATTGGTCGTCAGCCGAAGAATGGAAGCCGTGAAGCAGTATGAAATTTGGTGGGCGGATCTTCCTCACCCGACTGGTCGACGGCCGGTGATGCTTCTGAGTCGGACCGAAGCGTACTCGTTCCTGAACAAGTGCATGGCGGTCGAGATAACAACCACGATCCGAAATATACCGGTCGAAGTTTCACTCGGTTCGTACGACGGACTGCCAAAGGAATGTGTCGCAAACTTCGACAACCTACGCACGATTTCGAAACAGTATCTGTCCCAACGAATATCCCAACTGCCAGCGTCAAGAGTGATAGAGGTGAAGCGAGCGATAGGATATGCGCTGGGTTGGGAAGAACTGATTGAGGCCAGCTAGTCTGCGATGGCGATCGAAGCTACCTTAATCACGTCGCCATCCAACTCGCCCGATACCGTTGCCTTCAAGTCCTTGTCTTTCTTCGTGCTTTTGAGCGCGGCCAGGGCTTTTGCATTCCCTTCTTCGTCGAATTTCACGAACTTGCCGTCGGCAGTCACCAAACCATAACCGCTTTTAGCGCAACTGATGGCGCATTTTGTGGCGTGGCCAGACAAATCCTTGCCCTTGCAGGCGACGTCAACCACGGTGCCACTCCAGGTCTCCGCAAATGCGGCAACGGAGCAAAAGGATAAAACGAGCAGAGTTTTCTTCATGGAGTTCCTCGCCCTCAGTGTCTCATGAATCCGGGAGAATTTTACCGCGTCTGATAAACTGTCTTATCAGTAGGGTTCCTAGTCCGACCTGCTTTTCACGATAAATACTTGATTCAGTCTCTCCCGCTGTTTATACTGTGTTTTTTCAGAGCGGAGCAGTTGTGATGATCTCCCAGGACCAATTCGACCCACTTGCCCCGCAGCGCGAAGCCGCAATCTTCTACGGACTTTTCCTGCGTGGTCATTCAGCCGAGACCCTTCGCCGCGATATCGACGTGCCTAAGCCGGTGCTGGAAAAGTGGTTGAGAACGCAGAGGTTTGAAGGACATTTTCGGGATTCTCTCCGCCGCCTGTACAGCTATCGAAAACAAGTTCTGGCAATCTTCGACGAGCTGGTGCACAACGAGCGTAATCGTCCCAGCATCCAGTAGCCCGGCTCAATCATCCAAACTGCTTTGGCTAACGTGCGAATTCCTATCTTCCAAGTTGACGCATTTACGAATAAGCTCTTTTCGGGCAATCCCGCCGCCGTTTGTCCCCTCGAAAGCTGGCTTCCCGATACTCAATTGCAAGCCATCGCGGCGGAAAACAACCTGGCCGAAACCGCATTCTTTACCAAGAACGATGGCGGGTATCACTTGCGCTGGTTCACGCCGACCGTGGAAGTGGATTTGTGCGGGCACGCCACCCTCGCGTCAGCGTTCATCATTCTGACTCGCCAAACACCGGCGGAAAACAGCGTGCGATTCGATAGCAAGAGCGGCGAGCTGGTGGTGACCCGCGAGGGTGACAAGTTCACGTTGGATTTTCCTTCGCGGACGCCTAGTGAATGTCATCCACACCCGCACCTCGCGACGGCGCTGGGCGGAACTCCGGAGATGGTTCTGGCAGCCCGCGACTACCTGGTCGTCTACGGCTCCGAAGACGAAGTGCGCGGATTGCAACCCGACATGGAATTGCTGAAGGGAACCGACCGCTTCGCCACCATCGCGACGGCACCAGGCGACCACTCCGATTACGTAATGCGGTTCTTCGCGCCTGCACAGGGCATTCCGGAAGATCCGGCCACTGGCTCGGCGCACTGTACTTTGATCCCGTACTGGTCGAATCGGCTGGGCAAGACCAGCTTGCATGCCTTCCAGGTTTCGCTCCGCGGCGGCGAGTTCTGGTGCGAAGATTGCGGCCCGCGCGTGCACATCTCCGGCCAAGTGGTTTGCTTCCTCGAAGGCTCTATCAGTATTTAAGCCCGCTCTGCTATACTTTGCCCCAAGGCTGATCTGGCTGGGGGGAAATGTACGCACGAACCGCTCGTCTCGCGTGGGCGCTTGGAATCGCCGCTGTCGCTTACGGACAAGTAGAACTCCAGACTATTAATCCATCGCCGGATCGCCGTTCGGGCGAGGGGGATGGCCCTTATAGCCGGCTCGTGATTCGCGGGATCAACGTGATTGACGGCACCGGCGCTCCTGTTCGCGGGCCTATGGACGTGGTTGTCGTCAACAACAGGATTGCCGAGATGCGCAGCGTCGGCACGCCCGGAGTGCCCATCCGCGACGCGGTGCGGCCCGCCAAAGGCACGCGTGAGATCGATGGCACCGGCATGTATCTGCTGCCAGGATTTGTCGATCTGCACGTGCATACGGGCGGCGCTCCGAAGGCGCCCGATGCCGAGTACATGCATAAGCTTTGGCTGGCTCATGGCGTAACTACGGTGCGGGGAGTGCCGGCGGGGCCGATGGATTGGACTCTGCAAGAGCGCGAACGCAGCGCGCGCAACCAGACGGTAGCTCCGCGAATCTTTGCCTACCATCGTCCGTTCACGGGTGAAGGATGGAAACCCACGCCAGTTCAGACGCCTGAGCTGGCGCGCGAATGGGTACGCTGGGCGGCGGCTAAAGGGATCGATGGGATCAAACTGGGCGCGCAGGATCCCGAGATTATGGCAGCGCTGATCGATGAAGGCAAGAAGCATGGCCTGGGCACGGTGGCTCACTTGGATCAAATGGGCGTGGTACGGATGAACGCGCGCGACGCCGTCCGGCTGGGCTTGGGTACCGTGACGCATTACTACGGGATCTTCGAATCGCTTTTGAAGGATTACACGATTCAGCCTTACCCGGCGGACTATAACTACAACAACGAACAGAATCGCTTCGGCCAAGTGGCGCGGTTGTGGGACAAGATTTACCCGCGCGGCAGCAAGGAATGGAACGACTTGCTCGACGAATTTGTAGCCCGCAAGGTGTTCCTCGATCCCACCATGACCATCTATCTTGCGGGACGCGACCTGAT
>JBBQUE010000619.1:0-3105 GCA_038212805.1 Bryobacterales bacterium
AATCGCCGCCGACAGATGCGCCGCCAGCGTTTTGCCCAGCGGTTTCATCCGTCCATACTTGAAAAGATGCACCAGCTCGCGCAGCGTCCCCTCGTATGCGCCGAAGCAATAGGCGTCGTCGAACCCTCGGGCGCCTGTGCGGCATAGCCCGCAACGGCCTTCTTCATCCAGCGGAAAGCGGTTCTGAAATGGCGTGCGGCAACTCACGCAATAATACTCGGCAGATAGAGGCGCGGGAACCGCGAGACACCGCCCGCAAACCGGAGCCCGGCTAAATTCGGTCAGTTCGGATTTACAGATGCGGCACTCGTCGGGGAAAAAAAGCGAAAAGAAGGCGTACGGAACCTTGTGTAGGACGGAGGGGAGAGCGACCGGGGAACCTGAGGCTAACCTGCTACTCGAGAAGACTCACCTCCGGGTCCGGCTGCCACGTCAGTGTGCGACGCCCGTCAGATTCGATATTGCGCATCGAGCTGATCAAGTCACGCTCCCTGGCTCACAAGGCCTTGGTAGGCCTGGACCCTTTTGCGCCATTCGTGGTTCCATCCGAACAGCGCGGCCAAAGACTATTAAAACACAGTTGCGGCGCAGGCGGCTTCATCGGCCTCCAGGCGTTCATGCCGAGGCTTCGCGCCTTACCGCCGATCCACGCCAATCTTCCCCGCCTGGATGCGGCTATGTTTCAACCCATAGGTGAAGTACACGATGAGCCCGATCACCAGCCACACGATCAGCCGAACCCAGTTGAGCCATCCGAGTTTGTACATCATGTATCCGTTGAACAGGACGCCCATAATCGGGATCAGAGGGACCCACGGCGTGCGGAAAGGCCGCGGCTGCGCCGGATCGGTGCGCCGCAGCACCAGCACAGCTACGCACACGATCACGAATGCCAGCAGCGTCCCGATATTGACCATCTTGCCGATATCGTCGATCGGAGTGACGCTTCCCACCACTGCGGCCAGTAAACCTACCAGGATGGTGTTCTTCCATGGGGTCCGGAATTTGGGGTGTATGGCCGCAAAGAAACGTTTCGGCAGCAGCCCGTCGTTAGCCATCGAGTAAAGCACGCGAGTCTGTCCGAGCAGCATCACCAGCATCACGCTGGTCAGGCCGGCCAGAGCGCCCAGCGTAATCACGTGGGAGGCTCCAATCAGCCCGCGGTCAAGGAATGCGCGCGCGATCGGCGCTTCGATATTCACGTCCCGCCACGGCACCATGCCCGTCAACACTGCTGCCACCGCGATATATAAGATGGTGCAGACCAGCAGGGAAGCAATAATCCCGATGGGTAAATCCCGCTGCGGATTCTTCGCCTCTTGCGCCGTGGTCGACACGGCATCAAATCCAATGTAGGCGAAGAATATGTACGCGGCTCCCGCCCCGATCCCGGAAAAGCCGAACGGCGCAAAAGTAGACCAGTCCGAACCCCAGTTGATTTTGTCGACGTAAGTGATACCGAGTCCAATCACGAACAGTACGACCGCCACCTTGATAATGACGATGGTCGCGTTAAAGCGCGCGCTCTCCTTGATGCCGACCACCAGAATGGCTGTGATGACGAGCGCGATCAGGAAGGCCGGCAGGTTGAAGCCGATCTCGACGCCGAAAATTTGCGGCGCCGCCAGCAGATCGTGCGCCCGCTGGACCAATTCGGGAGAGTTTGCGGCGGTGATCGTCGCGACCTTTGCGAGGAACGCCTGCGTCCCCGGAACAAGAGACGCATCGGAGGCCTGCGCCATCTGGCGCGCAATCGTTCCCGTCGCTGTGCGCAGCGCCGTCCAGTGATCGTAGGCCAGCCAGAGCGGCATCTTTACGTGAAAGATGCTGAGCAGCTCAATGAAGTGGTTCGACCAGCCCGACGATACGGTGCTCGCCCCCATGGCATATTCGAGGGTCAGATCCCAACCGATGATCCAGGCAAAGACTTCCCCCAGCGTGGCGTACGCGTAGGTGTAGGCGCTGCCCGCCAGCGGAATCATGGCGGCAAACTCCGCATAACAGAGCGCCGCGAAAGCGCACCCCAATCCCGACAGCACGAAGGAAAGCATCAGCCCTGGGCCGGCATAGTGAGCCCCCAGTCCCGCCATCACGAAGATGCCGGCGCCAATCACCGCCCCCACCCCCAGAGCCGTCAACTGAAGGACCCCAAGCGTGCGTCTCAGACTATGTTCACCGGTTTCCCGGGCTTCCTCCATGAGAAGGTTCAGCGGTTTCCGCGCTAACAGGTTCGACATCAGTTCTCCCACCACATTGTGACGCAAATCACCCAACGGACGGCAACATCTTTTGTACACTGTTTTGCCGGCTATCGGGGGGTGAGGGTCGCCCTGTTCTCGTCAGCAGCGACACAGCATCCCCCGCTGTGCGATTTTAAGTAAGGATGAACAATCCCGCGAAAGTCCCCGCCACGCGGCAATTTTTCTCCCGCCACGGCGCGCTTTCCAAGTGGCACCCCAATTATGAGTACCGACCCGGCCAGCTCGAAATGGCCGAGGCCGTCGAATCCGCCCTCGCGGATCGCAAACATCTGATCGTCGAAGCGGGAACCGGTACCGGCAAGACGCTCGCATATCTCATGCCCGCCATCCTCTCCGGCAAACGCGTCATCGTTTCCACCGGCACTAAAAACCTGCAGGAACAACTCTTCGTCACAGACATTCCCGTCCTGCAAAAGAATCTGCCCCGCCCCATCCAGGTCTGCTACATGAAAGGCCGCGGCAATTACGCGTGCCGCCAGAAGATATACGATGCCGATAACGAGCCCGTCCTGGCCGGTCTCGAAGAGGTCGCCGACTTCCAGATCATCCGCGAATGGGAAAAGTCCACCGAATTCGGCGATCGCGCCGAAATCAAAACCCTGCCCGAATCCAGCTCCGCCTGGAACAAGCTCGACGCCCGCCGCGACCTTTGCTCCGGCCAGAAGTGTCCCCAGTTCGAGCGCTGCTTCATTACCCTCATGCACCAGCGCGCGGCCGAGAGCGACATCATTATCGTCAACCATCACCTGTTTTTTGCGGACCTCGCCATCAAAGACGAGGAAGCGGCCGCCGGCATTCTGCCCGATTATCATGCCGTGGTGTTCGATGAAGCCCACGAAATCGA
>JBBQUE010000620.1:0-3097 GCA_038212805.1 Bryobacterales bacterium
CCATCCGCGGTGCGCCGGAGAAAGCCCATGTAGAGCAGGTTCGCGTAAGCGCGCGACCGCACGCTGGTATCGAACTCCGGACCGTTGAGGAACGCGCCCATTACCTGTCCGCGCGTGAGTCGGCCTCCGTTGAGCAGACCCAGCCAATACGCTAAACCGTCGGGATCGGGACTACGGCCCAGGACATTGCGATAGATTAGCGTCATGAAGTCGGAATTAGACAGGCTGCCATAGGTGTTTTGAAATTCCGTAGAGCCAAGAAATGCATTCAGGACCGAGGCTTGGGTGTTCCCGGCGCGGAGTCCGTTAAACCAACCCAGCCACCCTCCGTAATCGGGATCGCGCCCCAGCACCGCGACATACAACTTGATGACATACAAGCCGGATTGAGTGAACTCCGGGCTGGTAAACAACGACGACGCCACCACTTCTCGCGGCAGGGTGTTGCTGTTAATGAGCCCAGTCCAATAGGCAAAACCGTCGGGATCGGCCTCCCGGCTGAGCAGATCGCGGTAGAGCTGGCGGACGAAGAACGAACTGACGGGGATCAGGTTGGCGGTGACGGTCTGCGGGCCGGTGACGGTTACGCTGGTGGATGCCAGCGACGGGCCGGCCACCGCACCGGTCCAGTTGAGGAATTGAAACGTGCGGGCACCTAGAGAGATGGAATTCGGCGCGGAAGCGGTCACCGACACCGGCACTACCGATCCCGCAGTGTAGAACGTGCCGGACGCGGGCGAAACCAGGCCGGCGTTCGGGGGGGAGGCTGCGACCGTTAACTGGTACTGCGTGGTATACACGGCGGTATAGCTGGCCGGTTGGGGGCCTACGGTGATGGATCGGCCGGGTGCGGTTACTCCATCGCTCCAGCCCGAGAAAATATACTGAACGCCCGCGGGGGCCGGTAAGTTTGTGGGCGCATTCAAGGTGTGCGTCCCACTGGCCAGGCTCATGGTAACCGGCGCGGTGATCGCGGCCCCATCGAGCACCAGCGGAGCTCCGGGGGGCAGGGAACTAAAGTAGGTACCACTGGCCGGGAGGATTGCCGTGAGGTCCAGCGCGGTGGCGGAACCAGCGCCTCCGCCGGAGACGGTTGCTTGATTCGTCAGAGTGGCGGGAGCGTTCATCCCCACGTTTACCGTGACCGTGATGGGAGGATAACTGGCGGCGGCTGCCAGGGCGTCCGGCCGGGTACACGTCAGACCCAGGCAGGACCATCCCGGGCCGGTCATGGTGGCGAGGGTAAGCCCGTAGGGAATAGCTTCGCTTACGGATACCACCCCGGTTGTGGTGGTAGTCCCGCGATTACCGACGGATATGGTGTAGGCCGCTCCGGTCTGGCCTGGGGCAAAACTGCCGGTATGCGTCTTCGCAACTGACCACTGCGGGCCTGCTCCAGCGCTGCCGAGAAATACCGTTGTATCGTCGCTAAAGCTATTGATTACAGCCAGATCAGGGCGCCGATCACCGTTGAAATCGGCGGCAATGAGCGCGGACGGAGAATCCCCCGTAGGAAACGTGTTGCCAGCCGTGAGAGCACCGGTCCCATTGCCCAGCAGGATGCTGACGGAGTTGGCGGTCTGGCTGATCACGGCCAGATCAAGGTTTCCGTCGGCGTTGAAATCGCCGAACGCCGCCGAGTCCGGGGAACCGCCCACGGTTATGGGACTTCCGGGCGCTGCGGCAAAGCCTCCAGAGCCATCTCCCAGGAGCACGGTGACGTTATTGCTTCCCCGGTTGACGACGGCGAGATCCGGCTTGCCGTCCTTATTAATATCACCCACTGCCAGCGCATCCGGGCCGCGACCGGCGAGGAACGGGCTGCCTGGGGCGGGAGCAAAACCGCCAGAACCGTTTCCCAGAAGAACCGTGACCTGGCCGGCATCGCCATTTGCGATTGCGATATCTGGCTTGCCGTCGCGGTTGAAGTCGAACACCAGAACGAATCGGGGGTCAGTACCCGCGCCAACCGGGCTGCCGGGAGCCGCGGTGAAGCCTCCGAGTCCGTTGCCCAGCAGGATCGCGGCATCGTTGGTGAGTTCGTTGGCAATCACCAGGTCGGGCTTGCCATCGCCATTGAAATCGCCTGCGGCGATGGAAACCTGGAAGAGCGCGGTGGCAAAGGGACTTCCAGCCGCCTGGGTAAATCCTCCAGCACCATTGCCCAAAAGGACGGTGACGCTTCCGTCGGCGTCGGCCACGGCAATGTCCATACGCCCATCGGAGTTAAAGTCGGCGGTCGTGAGCGAGATGGGACTGACTCCCGCGGGAACCGGGCTTCCGGGGGCGGGCGTGAATCCTCCAGCTCCATTTCCCAGCAGGATGGTCAGGGTGTTGCTGTCGTAATTCGCGATGGCCAAGTCAGGTTTGGCGTCGCCATTGAAGTCGGCGACGACGATAGCTACGGGATTGGAACCGGTCCGGAAGGGGCTACCAGGCGGGGTGGTGAACGTCTGTGCTGGAGCCATGCTTGCAACCATGCTGCTAACGACAAGAAGCCAAAGTAAATTGCGCATGGATGACACCGCTGGCTCCCTGAGTTTACCAAATGACCACCTAACTTGTTGAAGTTAAGGCAATTTGGAGACAAAAAGCAGGTGTTTGCGCTACCCTGGAAGTTGCCATGGACCATCGCACATTAAGGATTTCCGAGGCAATCCGCGAAGAGATTGCGGAGCTGATCGGGTACGAGATGTCGGATCCGCGGATAGATTCCGTGGTGGTGACGGACGTCCATATCTCTCCCGATAAACGGCGCGCGGTGATTCGAGTCGGCATAGGGCCGGGTGTGGAACCGAAAGTAGCGCTGGGGGCGCTTGAAGGGGCTAAAGCCTTTTTGAAGAACGAATTAGGTGCCCGGCTGAGCATGTACCGCATCCCTGATCTGTACTTCGAAGAAGATACTACGGCGATGCTGGGAGACCGGCTGCAGCACCTCTTGAAAAGGATCAAGAAAGGGCGTCCGCGCGAGGGTTCGGACGACCCCGAAAAAAATTCTGTTGAATGAAACGTCCTGTGTTAAGTTTGTTGTTTGCCTCGGTTCTGACCGCGGTTCCGGCTTTGAGCGCTGCGCAAGGTGCCGCGTCGAAACCGGAGA
>JBBQUE010000621.1:0-3090 GCA_038212805.1 Bryobacterales bacterium
CCTGCTGCCACACCAGGTCGGAAAATGTCTGCGGGACTCCCGCCTTCTCCACAAAAGGGTGGGCGACGTTGATGTAGAACTCGAATGCCACGGAAAACTTATCGTCCATCAGCCGCGTGGAAATGAAAACACACTGCGAATTGCCCACGGTCACGTTGCGATGGCAGGTGGCACGGTCGCTGAGGCTGACCTCATAGCGGTCGGCCACCAGGGTGTGCTCGCCTTCGCTGATGGTCAAGGGAACGAAGTAGTAGGCCTTATGCTCGAGGGCGGCGGCAATCACCGCCGGCACCGCGCTGACCATGCGCTGCAAATCGGTTTCCGGCAGGGCGTTTTCGCCGCGCGAGGCGAACGAAACCCCGTTGGGCGCCTGCCACACTGGCGCCAGGCGAATCACTTCAGAAGCCGGCTGGGTGCCGGCCAAAACCGGCATTTCATTCTGCAAAGGCATGGGCTTCTATTCTAGCGCACTGCGGTTGAGGACTGCGGCGGGCGCAGCCGTAAAGTATGCTGGTGAACCGGGCTTCTGGGGATACGGTACGATGCGGCGCAAACGTCAGGAAGTTAGAGGGACCTCATTGGCGATCTAACCCAAATTATTTGTCATCCTCTTGATTGGGCGAAATTTCGCCATCTGAAGATCGTTTGCCTTTGACCGGAATAAATCCTGGATTTTCACCAAGGATGTAGGTATTCCCACGTGTCTCAGCCATCGTCTGAAGAAGGCGCAATTTCAGGAGGTATGGATTTTCCTCCATCATGCGAGCAGCGTTTGCCAAACTACGCAAAGCAGCAGTCTCACCTCGCGCTTTTTCTAAAGCCGCCAGACCTTCTTTTTGGGCTTTCAGGACTTGAGCAAAGATTTTCTTCAGCTCGCCCGGGACCATGATGTCGCGAACATCCACGGATTCCAGCCTGATTCCTATTTCCAGCAATTTCGCTTCAACCTGTTCGCGAATTCGCGTGCTCAGTTGCCCTCGCCCGGCCAAAAGGTCTTCTATCTTGTTCTCGCTAATCGCGTTACGAAGAGCGATTTGTAAGAACATTACGACAGCAGCCTGGAAACTATCTACTTTGTGGTATGCCAAGTTTGGATCGATTATGGCAAAGCTGTAACTTAAACTGATTTTTACTGGCACTCCGTCCGCACTTGGAATCTCCTGCCCCTGCAAGTTGGAATGTACGATTCGCACATCTACATTCCGGATAGAATCCGATTTCCAAATCCGCCAGTGAATCCCTGGCTCCAAAATACCAATGAAGCGGCCTCCACTGTATTTCAGGCCGCGTTCATGTTCGAAAATGGTGACCCGTTCTAAGGGCGCCACGGTCGATCGCAAGACAGCGATTGCGACGATTAACGCAACTAGAATTCCAACAAAATAAAAAACTTCCATAACCCCACCGTGGCCATCCCCCTAGCCTTCCGCCCGTATGCCACCTAACGCTGGCGGAGGTCTAAGCCTGCAGAGCCGATGCAAGGCTGCGGTTACCCGCTGACATACGAAACGAAAGGCGTCGGGGGTTAGGCCCCTGATCGATTAACAGTCGAATCCTCTTGGGTCCATGCAGGATAGAGCGCAGATGCGGAGTTCCTGCTATCCAAGGGCGACCCGACTATATCATCCGCAGAACCTGTCCTTAACACTACCGTGGCTTTGTAAGGGTTGTCGGAGCCAGAAGCGCGCTGCCCCGAAGACAAGCTGAGTTTTACCTTTGACTCGGTTGGGTATTTCCGGAATTACAGAGAACGGCATCTGCTGGGGGGTGGGGGCGGGGCAGTTTTCCCCATCGTATACGCTATCCCCGCCGGAAGTTTGACCCTCCGCAAAGGCTACACTAGACTCGAAACTTGATTTCGAAATCTGGATTCCGAAATTTCTCATCATGACTGACATTGCCGCGCCCGCAAATTCTACCTCTGATCTGATCAACGTCACCTTGCCCGATGGCTCGGTGAAGCAGCTCCCGCGCGGGGCCACCGCGCTCGATGTGGCGCGCGAAATCAGCCCGCGGCTGGCTGACGCCGCCCTGGTTGCCAGCGCCGGCGGCAAGCTGGTTGACCTCGCGCAGCCGCTCGAAAGCGATACCGATCTGCGCATCCTTACCGCCAAGGACCCAGAAGCGCTCGAAGTTTTTCACCACTCCTCCGCCCACCTGCTGGCGGCGGCAGTGCTCGAACTTTTTCCCGAAACCAAGCTGGGCCACGGGCCGCCCACCGAGAGTGGCTTCTTCTATGACTTTTACCGTGCTGAACCCTTTACCCCGGAAGATCTGGTGGCCCTCGAAGCCAAGATGCAGGAGCTGGTCGACCACAATCTCCCTTTTTCCCGCGAATACCTGCCCCGCGAAATGGGATTGATGAGTTTCAAGCTGGAAGGCGATTTCATGAAGTGTCATTTCATCGAGCAATTCACCAAGCCCGATGAGATGATCTCGCTCTACCTCACGGGAACGTTTCAGGATTTCTGCCGCGGGCCGCATCTTCCCTCCACCGGAAAGATCAAGGCGTTCAAGCTATTGAGCATCGCCGGGGCCTACTGGCTGGGCGATAAGAACAACCAGCAACTGCAGCGCATCTACGGCACCTCGTTCTATTCCAGGAAAGAGCTGGAAGAATATCTGCACCGGCAGGAAGAGGCGAAGAAGCGCGACCACCGCGTGCTGGGCAAGCAACTCGATCTGTTTTCCATTCAGGAGCTGGCCGGACCCGGCCTCATCTTCTGGCACCCCAAGGGCGGAATGGTGCGCAAGATCATGGAAGACTGGATGCGCGACGAATACCTCAAGCGCGGCTATTCACTGGTCTATACCCCGCACGTGGCGCGGGTTGACCTGTGGAAGATGAGCGGCCACGAAGGCTACTACGCGCAGAACATGTTCGTCCCCATGGAACTGGACGACGCCAGTTATCGCATGAAGCCGATGAACTGCCCGTTCCATATTCTTATCTACAAGGATTCAATGCGTTCCTACCGCGACCTGCCCATCCGGCTGGGCGAGCTGGGCACGGTGTACCGCTACGAACTCTCCGGGGTGATGCACGGCCTGCTGCGGGTCAGGGGATTTACCCAGGACGACGCTCACATC
>JBBQUE010000622.1:0-3087 GCA_038212805.1 Bryobacterales bacterium
GAGGAAGATTGAGATGAATCCGCCGTTGCCGAAGTCGGTGGCGGCCGCGTTGACACCCACGAAGGTGGTGGGGAAGATGCCGGCTCCAAGACGGAAGACGGTCTTGCTCCAGGGGGTCCAGGCCAGGCCCATGCGGGGGGAGAATTTCTTATAGTCGGGGTTCTCCTGATAGCCGCCGGGTTTAACCTGGGTGAACTTGCCTTTGACGCCGGTGAGGGGCTCAATGGCGTCGTAATCGACGTAGCCAAACTGGCCAAACTTTTCGGCGTAGGGGGTTTGGTATTCCCAGCGCAGACCGATGTTCAGGGTGAGCTTGTTGGTGATACGGTAATCGTCCTGGAAGAACAGGCTGTAATATTTCTGGTACAGAAACAGCGGGTTGGTGATGGTAAGGGTTCCGGCCACGGGAACACCCAGCAGCAAGCTGGCCAGGCCGTTGCCTCCGTTCAGGGTGGTGGCGTTGGGGTCCGGGCCCTGGGTGTAGGTGCGGTCGAAGTTGAACTGGCCGGCGGAATACTGCGAGTTGTAGGCGTTCAGGCGGATCAGTTGAAGGTCCGTCCCGAAGCGTATGTTGTGGCGCGATTTAATCCAATTGAGTTGGTATTGCAGCTGCCAGTTATCCTGCGGGTTCAGCGAGCGCGTGGGACCGCCGAGCTGGGCAAAATCGTTCGGCGAGGAACCGGTGACGCTGAGGCCAGAGCCGGAGTTGTAAGTCTGGACGTTGATGGCCGGGAACTGTTTGTAGGTGACGTTCTTGAGGAAGTCGCCACCGAAACCGAGGGCGGCCAGATCATAACCCGCGCTGACGGGGAACGAGTTGAACTGGAGGCGGGTGTAGCTGATACGAAACTCGCCGAGAAAATTCGGGGTGAAGGCGGAGGTGAGTCCGATCAGGGCGGAAGTGCCGGGCTGGGAGTTGATGGATCGCGCGGCGAAGGCCGGGCTGGCGAGGGAGCTGAAGTTATTGTACGGAACGTAGCCGGCGCGGCCGAAGATGCGCTGATTGTCATTGAAGTTGTGATCCATGCGGACCAGATAGTTATCCACATTGGTGATGGTTTTGCCGGTAGCGAGATAGTTCTGGACTTGTTGCGGCGTGTTGCCGGAGCGGTTCGGGAGCGGGTAGAGCTTGGCCACGTTTCCAGAAATGTGATTCAGCCGGGCGGCGGGAATGACGTTGCCGGGAAACGGATCGCGCACGTACTTGCCGGTGGTGGGGTCCAGCCGCGTGGTCAACGGATCGTAGATGACATCCAGCTTGCCGGTGCGGTCGAACGTTTTGGAGAAGTCTCCGATGCGTTGGGCCGCCGTGGGAACGGTGTCCAGAACCTGGTCGGGGCTGGCTTGACGGGTGCCTTCAAAGTTGAAGAAGAAGAACGTTTTATCGCGGCCATTGTAGAGTTTGGGGATGACGACGGGTCCGCCGACGTTGCCTCCGAAGACATTGCGCTGGAAGAGGGCGATGGGGATACCGTTGCGGTCGTTCTGCCAGCTATTGGCATTCAGGTGATTGTTGCGGAGGAATTCGTACGCCGTGGCGTGCAGGGTATCGGTGCCGGTCTTGGTGATCAGGATGGCAACTCCACCGGCGGCGCGGCCGTATTGCGCGTTGAAGCTGGCGGTTTCGAGTTTGAACTCGGCGACAGCTTCGACGGGGACGGAATAGGCGTTGCCGCCTTCCGTAGTCCCGCGACTTTCCGCGCCATCGATGAGAACTCCGTTTTGCTGCGCCAGGCCTCCACCGATCTGGGCGGTAGTGACGCGGCCGATAACTCCGGCATTGCCTTGCTGGCCTTGGGTGGGGATCACTCCCGGGGCCAGCGCGGCGAGGGACAAGGGATCGCGGCCCAGCAGCGGCAGTTCAGAGATGGCACGCGTGGTAACCACGGTGTTCATGTCAGAGCTTTGGGATTCAATCTGCACCGCGCTGGCGTTCACTTCGACGGCCTGTTGAATGGTGCCGACTGAAAGAATCACGTCCTGGGTGGCGGCCAGGCCAGTAGTAAGAGGAAGGTTTTGCACGCGGGCCGGACGGAAGCCGCTCTTTTCCACCGATAGCTCATAAGTGCCGGGCAGGATGTAATTGATGAAATACAAGCCCTGGGTGTTGGTACTGGCGCGGGTCTTGACGTTGGTGGCAACGTTACGGATTTCCACCACGGCGTCCGGGATGGTGGCCTTGGAGGAATCGGTAACGGTTCCGGTGATGGTGGCGCGATCACCCTGGGCACCCAGAAACACGGGTAAAGCCAGGATCAGTAGGAATACTTTGGTCCAATGCGACATGGCATGATTTGACATGATCTTAGCTCCTTTTCTTTTCTTCTAATGCGGCCGCGTAAAGAGCGCGAATATAGCCCATGCTGTACGACCAGTTGTTGTTCTTTCCACCGGCCATGGCGGGAACGTGATCGGCGATCAGGTTGCCACGGAAATCGACGTCCACCAGCGTCTTCATCAGCTTGTACATGTCGGTGTAGCCGTTATCGATGTAGGTTTCGACGAAGTCCGGAATCGGCGCTGTAATGTTGCGGAAGTGGATCTTCCAGAGCTTGCCCATTTTGGCGAAGGCACGGACGGCATCAAAGACATCCTTGCCGGTGGATTTGCCGCCTTCCATCCAAGTACCGCAGCACAGGCAGACGCCGATGTTAGGGGAGTTGGCGATTTGGAGGGCTTTCACGTAGCCATCAAATGTTCCGAACATGTGGCGGGGGATGCCGCCGAGCTCGGGCACGGGCGGATCGTCCGGGTGAATTCCGAAACGCACCCCGGCTTCTTCGGCCACGGGCGCGATCTGGAGGATGAAGTAGGTGTAGTTATCCCAGAGCTCTTCCTTGGTGTATTTGCGCCCATGGGTGAGCGGGCCTTCATAGGTTTTGCCGTTCCAGAAACCCTTCGCGGTGGCCAGGTGGAAGGAGCGGGCGGCACCTCCGCCACGGGTGGATTCCTGGTCGCTGGACCAGATACCGTTGGCCATGTGGGCGTAGGTGATGTAGCCGATTCCGGCTGTCCCCGTGTCGCGGATGTATTGCTTCAGCCACTCGATTTTCTTGTCGCGGCCGGGCAGGTTCAGGACTACCTCTT
>JBBQUE010000623.1:0-3085 GCA_038212805.1 Bryobacterales bacterium
TTGGCGCTTGGCAACGGGAGCGGGCCCCATTTCAAATCCCGCGTGATGTTGACAAAGCTGCCACTATCCGGCCGCAGACCGCCCGCCATAGTCAGTAACTCAACCAGAGTCTTATGCCCGCGCAACTGCAGGACACCCGGAGTGTTCACGGCCCCCATCACGGAAGCGGGCTGGCTCCGAAATTCCTCCACGCCAACCGTCACCTGGGGATCACGAATGATGCTTTCAAGCTGTGTTGTCAGCTCTTTGCGAAGAGCCTCCACCGTAAGCCCGGAAGCGTGCAGCTTGCCTACGAACGGCATGTCAATGTACCCGTTCATATCGATCCGGACTGGCTTGTCCGCTAACTCGGGAGCCTGTAACACACGAATCGTAATCAGATCGTCCGGGCCGAGCAGATAGCTGTCGGTCTCAGCAGCTCGAACGGAGTTTCCACCCAGACACACTAGGATTGCGGTATAGACGGCGAGGCGGAGACACATGGTCGATGACTGAAGTTTAGAATCTAGTCACCTTTTTGAAAAGGAGCAACAGTACTGGGACGTACCGTTTTGGTTTGCTGCGAAGTGGTACTTCTGAGAGTAAAACTTAGTAAAAAGAGGAGGAGCTAATCAGATGAAAGGTGATAGCCGCGCCCAGGTAGGCCAGTACCGTCATGTATGCAAACTGGACGGCAGGCCACTTCCAGCCGCCTGTCTCCCGGCGCACCACCGCAATCGTAGACATGCATTGCATCGCGAACGCGAAGAAGATCATCAGCGCCACCGCCCCCGCCGGAGTCAGGTCCTTTTGTAAGGCCTTTTGCAGCCCTTCCGACTCAGCGGTTCCCTCTATTCCGTAAATCGTCCCGAGCGTACCCACAATCACTTCCCGTGCCACCAGCGAACTCAATAAACCGATCCCGATCTTCCAGTTGAAGCCCAGCGGCCGGATCACCGGCTCAATGGTATGACCGATCATCCCAGCTACGCTATGTTCGATATCCGGCGCCTTCCCGTCATGTAAAGGAACATGCGCCAGAACCCATAGCACCACCGACACAACCAGGATCACGGTGCCGGCCCGCCGTAGAAATACCTTGGAACGATCCAGCAGGCGGAGTCCTAGAGACCTCAGCGTAGGCCACCTGTACGGAGGCATTTCGAGCACAAAGGACGACCGCTGGCTCTTTAAAATCGACGATTTCAGCAGTCGGGCCGTCCCCACCGCGGCCACGAAGCCGAGTACATAAAGCCCCAGGAGCATTGCAGCCTGCGTCCCCAAAAAACGACCTAACAGCCGACGCTGCGGAATGAAGGCCGCGATTAGTAGCGTATACACCGGCAGTCGCGCCGAGCACGTCATAAAAGGCGCGATCATGATGGTCGCCAGGCGGTCACGCTTACTTTCAATCGTCCGCGTCGCCATGATCGCCGGAACTGCGCAGGCATACGCGGAAAGCAGTGGAATGAAGGACTTGCCCTGTAATCCGAACTTCGCCATAGTGCGATCCGCGATCAGCGCCGCCCGTGCTAGATAGCCGGAATCTTCAAGAATGCCGATGAACAGAAACAGTAGCAGGATCTGGGGCAAAAACACGATCACCGACCCTACCCCGCTCCATACTCCTTCTATCAGCAACGATCGGAAAATCGAGTCCGGCAAAACCGTAGCAAGCCATTGGCCTGAACTCTGGACCATAGCCAACAGCCAGTCCATAATTGGTTTAGCCCCGTAGAAAATGGTCTGGAAAACCGCGATTACCACAGCCGAAAAAATCAGCGGGCCCCCCACCGGATGCAAGAATACGCTATCGAGCCGCCGCGTCCACAACGGCGGGGCCGGGGCCTGATAAGCTGCGCCGTTGCCTACTTCCTGGGCCCACCTTCGGCACTTAGGAACGTCCTGTAGAATCGGCAGTTCCACCAGGGGCTTGGCCAGCGAACTGGTGCCCTGCGCGGTGCCTTCCATAAACTGAAAAACTTTGTCGATGCCCTCTCCCCGGCGTGCACTAATCAGCGCCACCGGCGCACCGATCTGGCTGGCCAAAGCAGCCGTGTCGATCTTCCCTCCTCTGCCGCGCAGGTCGTCCGCCATATTCAGGATGACTAGCGTGGGCAGTTTCAAACTCAGGATGGGCGCGGCCAGCACCAGATGCCGACCAAGATTAGTGCCATCCAATATTAATAAGATGGCGTCCGGCTTCGGAGTTCCCGGCACCAGCCCAGCCAGTACGTCCCGAGTGATTTGTTCATCCTCGGAGCGCGGATTTAAGCTATACACTCCAGGTAGATCCACCAGCACTACCGGCTGCTGATTCTTCATGCGAGCTTGCCCGACCCGCTGTTCCACCGTTACACCGGGGAAATTGGCGACCTTCTGGCGCAATCCGGTCAGCCGGTTGAAGAGAGTCGATTTACCTGAATTGGGAGGCCCGATAATGGCGACGACGTGTGGGGCAGCGGTCGAACGAAGGCGAGGAGCCATCGCCACCGCGGCGCATCCGCCTCCGCAATCGTGACATTCGCTCATTTGGACCACCCTCCAGTCATAGCAACCCGTCCGGCAGGTTCATGGGCGCATCGTCGTGCCTCAAAATAAGCTGCATGGCCGTCTCCCGGCGCAACGCCACTTCGGACCCATCCACGCGATACACCCGGGGCTCCCCGCCCGGGGCGCTTCTCGCCGGCGTGACCACATGTCCAGGCAGAAAGCCAAGCTCCATCAATCGCCTCGCGATGTCTTCGGGTAGGTCCAAACGGTCCAGAACACCCGGCTCATCGGCTCGCAATTCCGCCAAGTTGTTCGGCGCACTCGTTCTGTGGTGAGGCTTCCGAAAACCCAGAGACATGTATCTGGCCTCATTATACCTAATACGACCGAAAAGGTCCGATTTGACGCGTCAAAATGGTAAGATTTTTGTAATTGACACTTGACAATACTTTGCTAAGATTTTATACTGCAACTAGAGATAGATAATTTAAAAAGACAAGGAGACTTAAAAATGACCACCGCAAGACAAAATCCCTCTATGGGTATGTGCTTCACTCAGGTTGGCCCAACAGCTTGTGATTTTGCTTTTTTGCGGCTGGAGGTCTGGTTAACA
>JBBQUE010000624.1:0-3084 GCA_038212805.1 Bryobacterales bacterium
GACAGCCCTGCTTCAAAGGCACTCGCGTACCCATTCAGACCCTAATCGATCACATTGAAGGCAACTCAACCTTGGACGACTTCCTCTCAGGCTTCCCTTCCGTGAGCCGCCAGCAAGCGATCCAGTTTATCGAATTGGCCAAAGATAATCTGCTCGCGTGCGTATCCTCTTAGACGAGTGCGTAAATGTTAGACGAGTGCGTAAATGCCGGAGTGCGCAATGCATTTCCCGGCCACGCTGTTAGTACGGTCTCAGAAAGCGGATGGCGCAGCAGCGAAGACGGGCCTCTCTTGGCCTTGGCCGAAACCCGATTCGACGTGTTCGTGACGGTTGATCGCAACCTCGAATACCAGAACAACCTGAAATGCCTTGCTCTTGGTTTTGTCATCGTACGCGTTCGCACCAATGAGATTAATTCCTATGAGCCTCTCTTTCGTCAACTCAACGAAGCCGCTGGGCGAGTTCGGGCCGGAGAAGTGATCCACGTCTCCAGCCCCGATTCCAAACCTAAAACTTAATCTTCAACCCAAACTGAAACTGCCGCGACGTATTCCTCTGCGACGTAACCTGCCCAAAACTCTGCGAGGTAAACGTCCCATTCGGACTCCCAAACTGCGGCGTGTTCAACAAATTAAAGCACTCCGCCCGGAACTGCGTGGCGATCTCATGCTCCTTAAAGGACACCCGGAACGTCTTCACCACCACCGCATCCACATTGCGCGTGAAGTCATTCCGCACATCCGGCGACCGCGGACCCAGAGTCGCATACGTGAACGCCGGCACCGAAGTGAACGCCCCGGTATCGAACCAGCGCGCTATCGCGGGGCTATCCACCTTCGCGCTCTTGCCCGTGCTGTTGCCCGCGCTCACCGCGATCGGCTGGCCGCTCTGCACCCGCACAATGCCATCCAGATCCCACCCGCCCAGCACCCCGTTGGTCAAGCTATTCCAGGACGACCCAAACTTGCGCCCCTTGCCGAACGGCAACTGAGTAACCCAACTCGCCACAAACTGATGCGGAGTATCAAACGCCGACAACGACTTACTCAGACGCCGGTTATAGAAATCCACTACTCCACCCACATCGTCAATGGCCTTTGACCACGTGTAAGAGGCCAGGAAAGTCACCGCGGTCGACAAGCGCTTTTCCGCCTGCAGCGTCCCTGCATGATATGTAGAGTTACCCGCCGGGACCAGCACCTGCTGTACTCCGGAATCGCCCGAATACTGCGGGAACGGCAGCAGGGACTGCCGCACGGAGATGGTTTTGCCGGAAAGCGCGCCCGCCGCGATCAATCCATAGAACGGGTTACTCACTTGATTATTCAGCTGATTCCCCAGCGCCAGATACTGATCGGGAAGCTGATTGATATTCCACGCCCCACTCAGCAGATGCGTCCCTTTATTCCCCCAGTAATTCACCTGCATCACGATGCCGCCCGGCACCTGAAACTGATATCCCAGACTAACTAGCTGCCCATAACCCGACTTGAAATTCTGTGTCGGCGCTTGAATGGCCGCCCCCACGTTCGCCAGCGGATCGCGGTCGTTCAGCGGAGGCAGCACGCCTTGCGGGAAGGGGTTACTCAACCGGGTCGCGGGCGTCAGGCCGCCGTCAATGGATGCATTGAAAGGCGTGTCCCGAAACGCCTCGATCGCCCCGTTGCCGTTCCCGACAATGTTACGCGGGATAACGAAGATCCCGTAGCCGCCGCGCAGTACACTCTTGGCCGTCACCTTATAAGCGAAGCCGAAGCGCGGAGCAAAGTCGTGCCATTGCGTAGCTTGCTGATTCCCCGCGTTCGTCCCACCGATCCAGCGCAACACGCCTTTCAGATTCGGCAGTCCGGCGGCCGTAGCCAGCGGATTGGCCGCCCCCGGATCGAAATAGGCCACGCGATTGTACTTCTCGCGCATTCCCAGCCCCAGGTCCCAGCGCAAGCCAAGGTTCACGGAGAGCCGGCTGTTCACGCGCCAATCGTCCTGGAAAAATAGCGCGTAATAAAGACCCTGCGTGGAGATCGGATTGATCTGGCGGATGCCCCCGCCATTCGGCGTGCCCAGCAGGAAATCGGCGAATCCAAAGCCTCCATTGCGCGTGGCCTGCACCGGGTTCGGACCCTGCGTAAACGTCCGGCCGAAGTTGAACGTGCCGGAAGGCTGCGTGTTCTGTGACTCGTTAAAATCCAGCACGCGCCAATCCACGCCGGCCTTCAGATTGTGCGACCCTTTGGACATCGCCAGGCTCCCCCGCGTGGTGAACGTGTTGCGCGGCTGGTACTGCAGGAAGGAATCGCCGCCGTTCGAAATGGCTCCGATGTCGTTGATGCCGCCCTGCGGGAACTGGCTGGTGGCCAATGCATTGAAGCTGGCGGGAAAACCCAGCGTTGCGATATCGAACCCTTTCGAAGCACCGAACTGCGCGGCCAGCGCGCGGCTGAATGCGAACTGCGCACTGCCGATCATAGTGGGCGTGAAGACGTGCGTGGCGTCCAACATGGCTTGGCGATAAGTATCCGTTGTGCTGCGGCCCCCGCCGATCGGCAAGGGCAGCGGACCCGGCACCACACGCTCATCCTGCTGCCAGGAATAGCGAGTAAACAGCCGGGTATTCTCCCCAAAATTCTGGTCCACGCGCGCGTCCCATTTATCAGTGTTAATGGTGGATCCCGCGCTCCGGATGTAGTTGTTCTGCCCGGTGATGGAATCGCCGGCCTGGTTGGGCGCGGGAAAATACGAGGCGATCTTCTTCGCCACCGGATCGAAGCGGCCCAAAGGAATCAGATTCCCTGGGAAGGGCGTGCGCTGGCGGATTCCGTTGGCCAACGTGGTCAGAGTATTCGGATCATAAACAACAATGGGGGTCCGGTCGCTGGCGAGCGTCTTCGAAAAGTCCCCGGCTTTCTGCGCGTCCGTTGGAACCGTGGATGTAAGGGTAACCGGGAAGCCCTGCCGCAAGCCCTCGTAATCGGCGAAGAAGAAGGTCTTGTTCTTAATCACGGGCCCGCCCAGGTTCGCTCCAAACTGATGCCGCTTGAACGATGGGTTCCTGATGCCGGCGCGGTTGTTAAACCAGTTGTTGGC
>JBBQUE010000625.1:0-3061 GCA_038212805.1 Bryobacterales bacterium
AAAGTCGTTGCTCAATGTTCCGGGCTGACTTGTGAACACGCCTTGTGCGGATTGTCCGGCATTGGCGTTCAGGGAACGCATGCCGCCCACCAGAACCGACATCTCGGGAACCGTGAGGGTTAACAGCTTCGCACGATCCACCAGCATCTCCGCGGGTGACATGCGCTGGCCTTTACGGTAGTAGTTGCGGAAACCGTCCGCAGCCGGTTCCAGGAACGCGAAAGACACTAGGTCGGTCTGGGCCTGGGAAGCGTCCACCCGCCCAGGTGTGAAGGGCACTTGCACGTTTCGCCCCGCATTCTTCGCAGCCTGCTCGATAGCGGCGCTGCCACCCAGAAAGATCAGGTCGGCCATGGAAATCTTCTTTCCACCAGACTGAGCGCGGTTGAAGTCCTGCTGGATGCTTTCCAGACGCGGTAGAACCTTCGCCAACCCGGCCGGATCGTTAACTTCCCAATCTTTCTCGGGAGCAAGCCGGAGACGCCCACCGTTAGCGCCACCGCGCATGTCGGTGCCGCGGAACGAAGCAGCCGATGCCCAGGCCGTCCGAACCAGTTCGGTTACAGTCAGCCCTGAACCAAGGATCTTGGCTTTCAACGCCGTAATGTCCTTTGCATCCACCATCTTATAGTCGGCGCGGGGCAGCGGATCCTGCCAGAGCAAGTCTTCCTGCGGAACTTCCGAACCAAGATAGCGAGAGCGCGGGCCCATGTCGCGATGGGTCAACTTGAACCACGCCTTAGCGAAGGCGAGGCTGAATTCTTCCGGATGTTCCCGGAAGCGCATGGAAATTTTCCGGTAGCTCGGGTCGGCTTTCAACGCGAGGTCGGTAGTGAACATGATCGGGGCATGCCGTTTGGACTTGTCGTGAGCGTCCGGAACCAGATTGGCTCCCTGATTGTTCGCGGGGATCCATTGAATGGCACCAGCGGGGCTCTTGGTTTGTACCCATTCGTAAGCAAACAGGTTGTTTAGGTATTCGATGGAAAACTTTGTGGGAGTAGAGACCCACGCACCTTCCAAACCGCTGGTGATGGTATCGACACCGTTGCCGCTACCGCATTTGTTGTCCCAACCGAGGCCTTGTTTCTCAACGGCTCCTGCCGCGGGGGCGACTCCGACACAATTTGTGGGAGGGGCTGCGCCATGCGCCTTACCGAAGCTGTGGCCACCGGCGATCAGTGCCAGAGTTTCCTCATCGTTCATCGCCATGCGCCCGAACGTTTCGCGGATGTCGCGAGCGGCTGCCAGCGGATCCGGGTTTCCATTCGGCCCTTCGGGATTTACGTAAATCAGTCCCATTTGCACAGCGGCCAGGGGCTTCTGCAGTTTCCGGTCGCCGGTGTAGCGTTCATCGCCCATGAACTTTTTCTCAGGTCCCCAGTACACGGTCTCTGGTTCCCAATCGTCCCTGCGCCCTCCGGCGAAGCCAAAGGTTTTAAAGCCCATCGATTCTAGTGAGACATTACCGGTGAGAACGATCAGATCGCCCCAGGAGATGTTTCGACCATACTTTTGCTTCACCGGCCAAAGCAAGCGGCGCGCCTTATCCAGATTGGCGTTATCCGGCCAACTGTTGAGGGGCTCAAATCGTTGTTGGCCACCCTCGCTTCCGCCACGCCCGTCCAGCACCCGGTAGGTACCCGCGCTGTGCCAGGCCATCCGTATGAAGAATGGGCCGTAGTTTCCATAGTCGGCCGGCCACCAAGGCTGCGAAGTGGTCAAGACCTTTTCGATGTCTTTCTTCACTGCCTTCAGGTCCAGGCTTGCGAACGCCTGGGCGTAATTGAAATCCTTGCCCAACGGGTTAGACTCGGCTGAGTTCTGGCGCAGTGGTGAGACGTCTAACTTGTCTGGCCACCAGAACTGGTTTGGCGTCGGCTGTTGCGCGCTCAAAACATTCGCCAACACAAAAGGTACTGCGACAACCGCGCAAGCGGCGAGTAGCCCCTTGAGGTTCTTCTTCATTCACTTCTCCTTGAGGGAACGGGCGGTCGGCCCCGCTCTACCGTAATCCGCGTAGGCCAGCGCCTCGCGTTCATTCAGTATACGGAAGCCCTGCGAATAGAACAAGCCGATTGGCGCTATGATTGGAATAGGTTATCCCTATGGGAAAAACAGATTGTGCGCGCAAGGGCCGGAGCTTCGATCTACGCCAGCTGGAATGTTTTTGCGCGGTGGCGCGCACCGGCAGTTTCACGCTCGCGGCGAAAGAACTTGGAATGGCGCAGCCTTCTCTTTCTGAACAGATCAATAAATTAGAGAAAGCGCTTGGCGGGGCCCTTTTTGAGCGTTTCAGCCGCAGGATTGAACTGACCGCTCCCGGCGCGACGCTGCTGCCGCGGGCGCGGGCCTTGATGGAAGAAGCGGAGGCGCTGCCGCAGTATTTTGAAGCAGCCCGGGAGGGTGTCCGGGGCCCGTTGCGCGTGGGGGCGATTCCGACAATCCTGCCGTATTTCCTGGCTCCGGCTCTGCGCGAATTTGTCGAGAGATTCCCGAAAGTGAAGTTGCAACTGCGCGAATCCACCACGGAAGATCTCTTACAACAGGTGCTGGATGGGGCCTTGGATCTGGCAGTGGTGAGCGTTCCGGTGGCAGGGACCGGGCTGGTGACGAGCGAGTTATTCCGGGAGCCGTTGTGCCTGGCAGTGCCTGAGGGGCATGAGTTGGCCTCAGCCGGGAAGGTGCAGTTGCGGCAGCTGAAGGACGAGCGCTTACTGATTCTGAAAGGCGGGCACTGTCTGCGCGAGGAATCCCGGGCCGTGTGCGAGCGTGCCAGGACACACTTCGCGGCCCAATTTGAGGCGGATCAGTTTGCCAGTATTTTTGAATTGATCCGGGCGGGGTTTGGCGTCAGTATTGTTCCGGAGATGGCGCGGCGTTCGGCGGAGGGATGCAAATTGCTCACGATTGAACCAGCAGCCAGCCGCAGGATCGGATATGTGCGGCTGGAGCGGCGGTACATCTCCAAGCCTATTGAAGCGTTCGTGGCCTACTTGCGCGGGGTGGGGCGGGCTGCGCCGCGCTAAAACGACCGGAATCCGCAGGTGAATGGTTCCGC
>JBBQUE010000626.1:0-3059 GCA_038212805.1 Bryobacterales bacterium
GTTGGGTGAAGACGGAGGCAAGAAGCTGAAGAAGTCGCTCGGCGAGGCTCGTGAACGATACGCGCAGGAGTTCTCCGCTCTAGTGAGCGAGTGGAGCGCGGACGGGTTCACCGGGCAGTGGGCTACTGAACTGGGGCTGAAAGCGGCGGCGGCGAACGGTCAGGGTGCGGAGACGGTTTCCGAACACGCGAAAGACGCGCTTCCGAAGCTTGCCGCTAAATTTTTCCGGGCGGGACGGAAGCTGGAAGCCGGCGTGCCGGATCCCGCCGACTTGCACCACTTCCGCGTGAAGACTAAGCAGCTCCGCTATGCTCTGGAAATTTTTCAGCCGGTGTACCGCAAGGCGATCGAGCCGCGCCTGGCGGAGTTGAAGGAAATTCAGGATCACCTAGGCAAAGTCAGCGATCTGTATACAACACACGCGCTGCTCAAAGGCACTTCCGGAATCCGCAAACGGCTCAGCACGGAAGGCCAACACGCAGTTCGCAAATTTCAATCGTACTGGACGGGCACTTTCGACGCGCCGGGTGAAAGGCGAGCGTGGAAGCAATTGCTACGCGAGCCGCTGGCCAATGCCCCGGTGGCTGCGCGAAAACGTACGCCGCGACACGCCCGCTAAATTTTGGATGGAAGTGGCATAAGCCAAGCGAGGCCACCGCAGCCCTGCTGGCCAGTCTGGTGGGCAGGCTCTCGGCCTGCGGCCTCTGCGGCGGCCCGGCGCTAGACCACTCGGGATTCCTCGAGTGTTGCCACCCGACCGGCAGTGACCGGATTCGCTTCAATCTATCGTTGAATACGCCGGAATTCCTTCGATTGCGAACCGGATGGTCGAACCCGCAGTGAGGCGCGCGCGGAGACCGCCGCAGCCGGCGGCCTGCCCCACCCGGCTACCCTCAAATCATTCCGAAAATAAGCTCATGTTCCAGGGCGCAGGCCGATAAGATCTTTGTCTCCAATAAAAAGTGAAAAAAGTAAAATGCAAGCCGAGATGCATTGTAGATGAAACTTAATCGCTGTGGCTTAGCCGGTGTTCTAATCGCCTTCGGGCTACCGGTGTGCGGAATCGGTGATATTCAAAGCACCACGCAAACAATGTCGGCGAACGTTGGGCCCAGTGGAAAATTATCAATCCCGCAGAGTGTGACTCTGCGCGCGGCCGATACCCGTTTTGGGGGCAGCCTATCGGGCACACTCACGGTCAGTTATTGGGCCAGAACCTCTACCGGGGGGAGCGGCTCAGTAACCGTCCAGGCTGCTTCGGAATTCTCCCCCGCGGGAGGCCCGGTGGTGGCTAACGTAACGTATCTTTGCAGCGGGGCAACACTGGGAACCGGATGTAGCGGAACCAACACCCTCGCCACTTCGACGCAAACGCCTGTGGTAATTTTGCCCGGCGGAGCTTGCACCGGGGGTGGCACAGCCTGCAGCAGCCAGGAACCGAACACGGTCCTGTTAACTCTGTCGGCATTGAATAAGCCCCACTACAAAACGGGTACTTATTCGACGCTGGTCAGTTTTACGATTAGTACGATTTAGTCAAAATATAAAAAAGGAAGAAACATGAATAAACGTAATTTTGTTCTAGGATTTGGGGCTATCGCCCTGGGCATTGCGCCGATGGCCTTCGCGGATAACTCCACGCTCGGCGTGACGGTTGGACCGGAAGCGACATTCGCGAGCGTAGCCTCGACGACGAGCCTGACAAAGTCAGACACGACGTTCGGTGGTTATGGCGGCACCACCAACTTCACCTATAAAATCCGGACCACCCTGTCTGGAGGCACTGGGTCCATTTCAGTCCAGGTGACCTCGTTTGGAACGGGCGGGCCGGCAGTCTCCGACCTCGCTTATACCTGCACCGCGCCTTCTTCGGGGACCCCTTGCAGCAGCAGCACGGCTGCAAGCACTACCGCGGGTACCTCCGTCATAGCGTTTGGTGAGGACGCTCATTCGTCCGATGCGGGCCATGCGGGGACCGCAGTTTGGACGCTCGCGGATAAAACCCTCATCAAGACCGGCGACTACTCTTCGACCGCGACGTTCACCATCAGCGCGACTTAAGCTCATGCGCAGCAGAACATGGATTCTCGCTGCCCTGGTTGGGGGAACCGAACTGGCCTGTGTGGGAACGCTCCACGCAGGCCGGTTCGGGCCATCCCGTTTTGAGCTGGCGATGGGAACCTTGAGCGCCCTGTCCGCAACGCCCGGGACGATCAGTTTCCAAGCCGCCAATCCCGACCTCGGCATGGTTTCGGGTTCTTCTCCAGGTAGCCTTACCTGGATGGTGCTGAGCGGTTCCCATTCGCAAAACTGGACACTGAGCGTACAGGCGGCGTCCAGCGCTTTCACGGGATGCGAGACCGTTCCGGTTTCGGCGGTCCGCGTGAGTTGCGGCGCGGCAACTGTCTCGGGAGGCGGAGGAACCGGGGCTTGCAACACGGCTTTTCCGCTCTCGACAACGGCCCAGCAAATCGCGGGCGGCGCCGAGGGAGACGGCACCAAAAACTATTCCGTATCCATTAACTTCACGCTGGCGGAGAGCTGGCGATACGTACCAAATTCATCATGTCCAATTACTCTAACTTATACCGTAAACGCACCCTAAGTAGCACATGCCTCCAGGCTTGTCCTTGCCCCCTGAGGTGGGGCAGGCGGTTTCGCCTGCCTCTTGGCTCCATAGCAGCCATCCTGACCCTATCCCACCCCGCCGCCGCGCAGGTGGATCTGGGACTTTCTCCCATGAAGGTCGAGTTTCCGGCCGTTGCCGGCAAATCAGTGTCCGGTTCGCTGGTTTTAACCAACGCAGGTACCGCCAAGGTCCGCGTCCGCGTCGAGATGGTGGATTTCTTCGTCGACGAAACCACTACCCCGCAATTCATCGCCAGCGCACCCGCCGAGGCCGAGTATTCCTGCCGGTCCTGGTTGAGCGCCAACCCGATGGAGTTGGAGGTTGAGCCGAAGAGCCAGGTTCCGGTCCGTTTTACCCTCCACGTTCCCGCCAGTGCAACGGAGCGCAGCTACTACTGCGCGTTGGGCTTCCGCTCCTTACCCCAAGCCGA
>JBBQUE010000627.1:0-3041 GCA_038212805.1 Bryobacterales bacterium
ACCACGTTCACCGCCAGGCCCGCCAGTGACGTCTCTTTATACCGGCTCTGCATATCCAGCCCGGTCTGATACATGGTCTTGATCACCTGATCCAGGCTTACTTTATGCTCGCCGGATTCACCCATCGACATGCGGGAGGCATTGATCGCCTTTACCGCTCCGATGGCGTTGCGCTCAATGCACGGGATCTGCACCAGGCCGCCGATGGGGTCGCAGGTCATGCCCAGGTTATGTTCCATGGCAATCTCGGCGGCGTGTTCGGCCTCTTCGTTGGTCCCATTCTGCGCGGCCACCAGCCCCGCCGCGGCCATGGAACAGGCCACGCCCACCTCGCCCTGGCACCCCACCTCCGCGCCTGAAATCGACGCGTTCTCCTTATACAACACCCCGATGGCCGCCGCTGTCAGGAAGTAGCGAAAGATCCCTTCGGCCGAAGCGCCTTCCACGAACTTCAGATAGTAATGCGCCACCGCTGGTATGACGCCGGCCGCGCCGTTGGTGGGAGCGGTAACCACGCGCCCGCCCGCCGCGTTCTCTTCATTCACCGCGATAGCGAACACGTTCACCCAATCCATGGGCGCCAGCGGGTCGCGCGATCCCTGCTCCTGCAGTTTGCGATGCCAGCGGGGCGCCCGCCGCCTGACCAGCAACCCGCCCGGCAAAATCCCTTCCGTCGCCAAGCCGCGCTGCACGCACGCCTGCATCACTTCCCAGATCTTCTGAACATAGGCGCGGATCTCAGCCTCTGGCCTCCAGGCCTTCTCGTCCTCCAGCATGATTTGCCAGATCGACAGCCCATGCACCCGCCCGATGTTCATCAGATCCGCCCCGCTTGAAAAGGGGTACGGCAGCGGCGGACGAGACGACGCGCTGGGTTCCGGATCGTCCTCGCGTTGAATGAAGCCGCCGCCCACCGAGTAGTAAATGTCCCGCGCGCTCAGCCCTCCGCTGGCATCGAACGCGGAAAAACGCATGGCGTTGGGATGCCGCGCCAGGGTCTGATCCACGTGAAACAGAATCTCGATGGGCGCATGATCCCGCCGGATGGCCTGCAGCTTCGCTTCCACCTGCGCGGTATCCACCTGGTCCGGAGTTTCACCCGACAGACCCAGCAAAATCGCGCGATCGGTACCGTGCCCGCGTCCCGTCAGCGCCAGGGAGCCGTATAGATCCACCACCACGCGCGCGGCCGGCGACGCCAGCGAATCGGCGAAGTGCTTGGCTGCCCGCATGGGACCCACGGTGTGGCTGCTGGAAGGTCCGATCCCGATCTTGAACAGTTCGAACAGGCTGGTCCGCACGCTTATTATCATGGCAGGTCGTGGCACGTCGTGGCCGGTCATGGCAGCTTCGCGTGCGCTGTAATGCAAGTTTTTATGAAACGCCGCAGCTTCGTCCAAGCCCTTGCCGCCGCGCCCCCCCGCCAGGCCCGCCGCGATGGAACTCCCCAAACTTGAGGCCAGCGTTCCGGATTTCGTGGCCCAAAGCACTCCGCGCTTCTTTACGCCGTTACAGTTCGCCACGCTCAGCAAGGTCAGCGGGACGTTCATGCCGCCCATCGGTGGACGTCCCGGGGCTCTGGAGGTGCAAGCGCCCAGGTTCCTGGATTTCCTGATCGGAGAATCGTTACCGGACCGCAAGGAGCTGTACCGTGCCGACCTGGATGCCGTACAGATGGACGCGCTCTTCTCCCCGCTGCGCGAGCCCTGGACCCTGCAGCCACCCGCCGCAAAGCACGACGTCCGTACCGCCACAGTAAACTCCCGCGCCTACGCTACCTCAGCCGCCGCTACCCAGATCCGGCGCTTTGGCGGAGGCGGCCAGTATTGGTATCCGCCCGATTAAAAACATGCCAACGAAAGATTACGACGTACTGATCAACGGCTCCGGCGCTTCCGGCGGCATGGCGGCCTACATGCTGACGCAGAAGGGCGTGAAGGGCCTGATGCTGGATGCGAGCCCGCTAGTGGATTTCAATCGCGTGCGCGGCAACAAGGCCGCCTATGAGCTGCCTTATCATGGCTTCGGCAAGCCGGGACGCCTACCCCACGTGATGCAGGCGTGCGTGCAGCGCGGCTGGGCAACGGAAGGGATTTTGCCGGGCGGGATGCTGGCCAGGGCCGGGAACGGCACCACTTCCTGCCAACCTTCAAAACCGAAGAATACGAAGTCCTTCTCCTTGCGAATGGGTCCGCCGGCCACGCCGCCGAACTGGTGTTGATTGTGATAGCCCTTGGGCAGGCCCCCGGTGTTGTTCTGGAAGCTGTTGGCGTCCAGAAGGCGATTGCGCCAGAATTCGAAGACATCGCCATGCCACGCCTTGCCGCCGGATTTCAATGTCGTGTTCACCGCGGCCCCGCTGGGGTCAGTGACCTTACCTGACAACGAAGCGCGAAAATCCTGCGCGGATAAGACCGCGGACAAAGCGGCTACTAAGAAGAAGCGTGGTTTTCAACAAGGGAAACCTCCGGACGGAATTGGAAAGGCTACCGCGCACCCTGCGGGGATTGCCTCACCTGAACACTGGGCGAATTCCCTCGTTTTTGGTGGAGGCAATCCGGAAAAGTGCCCAAAATTTACCCTTTCTTCCGGCTGTCAAATTGCATATACTGTCCGTGGACGGAGGTTCCACAATGCTAACCATGGTGCTGATTTGGGCTATGTTAGCCCTGACATTGGCCGGACTTGTGCTGGCCCGGAAGTTCACCGCTCGAAACGAAGATGACTATATCCATCTCAGTGATCCCCGGCTGGCCACCCGCCAAACTCAACTGGCGCAGAAGCTGGATTGGTTCGACCGCTGGGGGAAGGCGCTGACCAGCGTAGTGGTAGTCTACGGCCTGGTGTTGGCGGCTTCGTACCTATACTCAAGCTGGCAGGCGACGGGTCAGCTCACGCCCTGAGGTAAGAATCGGCGGCCCGGGTGGCGCGACGGGACCGGTATGTCCGGTTTGCGTCCCGCCCGTCCGGCATGTTAGCCTGTCGGATATTCCCGGGAGGAATATCCATGAAACGAATCCTTTTCGGGCTCGCGTGCGCCG
>JBBQUE010000628.1:0-3030 GCA_038212805.1 Bryobacterales bacterium
CCAGCGGCGATCCGGCAATCTTCTTTCGCATCGTACTGGCCGACGGGGCGGTGCACGAGGAGACTCTCGCCGATATCACTGGCAAAATAGCAGCCATGCTCTTTGATGAGATTCGACCATATGAAAACTGGGGATTGGTCCCATACTTCAGCTTCCGTAGCAACTCGGAACAGGGCACCGATCGGGAATGGGCCTAAACGCCGGTGGCTTACCACGATGATCTCCTGGCTCAGGCCGGGGAACTGATTCACGGACGCCAGCCGAATTCTACCCAGGCTGGCCTCCGCCGAGCCGTTTCCACGGCTTACTATGCCCTCTTTCATCTGCTGATTAGCGAATCGTCTCGCAATTGGAGCCGCGAGAGTTCGAGAGACGCCTTCGGACGCCTGTTCGATCACACCCTCATGCGAAAGGCTCCGCAGCGGATTCTCGATCGCCGCCTATTCCTTTTCGACGGGGAAGACCCGGCACTTGTCAAGAATCTAAGGAGCGTAGCTCAGGCGTTCGTCCAACTGCAACACAAACGTCATATTGCGGACTATAGCGTTGCGACACAGTGGACCCTCACCGAATCGCTCTATGAAATAACCACCGCCCGCCAGGCATTTGAGAGCTGGGGTTCAATTCGGAACGAAAACATTGCTCAGGAATATCTGGTCTCGCTCTTGATCAAGCCGCGGGATTGAGATCGCTAGTGGCTGAAGCCGCCGCACGCAGTTCAACCGCCCGCAGGCCGCCCCCCGCGTGTCATTGAAATCAAATAGGGAAATCCTGCTTTCATGGCGCTATAATTACAGAAACTCCCGAGAGGATCCATGTCAAAGCTTACCGCCGCCCTACTGCTATCGTTACTGACCCTGCTTACCGCGTGCACCGGCACCACTGGACACAAGTCCAACGAAAAGTACTACCTGGTCTGCACCAACGTGAAGCTGCAATACTGGCAGACCGCCGCCGCCGGACTCATGAAAGCCGCCCGGCAATTGGACGTCACCGCCGAAATGGTGGGGCCCGACACCTACGATCCCGCTGCCGAGCAGGCCGCCTTCCGTTCCGCCGCCGCCAAGAAGCCGGCCGGAATTCTGGTCTCCGCCTCCGATCCCAACCTGCTGAAAGCCGATATCGATTCCGCCATCGCGCAGGGCATTCCCGTCATCAGCATCGAGTCCGACACCCCTGCCAGCAAGCGCCTCACCTTCATCGGTACCAACAACCGCGAGGCCGGCATGATGGGTGGCCAGCGGCTGGCGAAGGAAATGAGCGGCAAGGGCAACGTAATCCTGTACACCATGCTCCCGCAGGCCAATCTCGCGGAACGCCTGCGTGGCTACAAAGACGCCCTGGCTGACAGCCCCGGAATCAAGATCGTCGATACCATCGACATGAAAGGCGACCCCCGCGTGGCCTTCGACGCCACCAGCGACATCATCGATAAAGGCAAGTTGAAACCGGACGCTTTTGCCTGCCTGGAAGCCATCGCCTGCAAAGAAGTGGCGGACGTGTTGGAGCGCAAGAAGATTACGGGCAAGGTGATCATTGCCATGGATACGGATCAGGGTACGCTCGATTGGATCAAGAAGGGTTCCATCGCCGCGACCATCGCCCAGAAGCCTTACACCATGGCCTACTTTGGGGTGAAACTGCTGGGCGACCTGTTCCTGAACAAGCTCACCACGCTCGACACCAACTTCAGCACCGATGCGCAATCGCCGCTTCCCATGTTTATCGACACGGGCGCCACTTTAATCGACAAGAGCAACGTGGACGCCTTCCTCACGGCCCGTAACTCGGAAAAGGGCAAGTAGCGGTCTTTGAGCAGGCCCGCGCTTCTGGAGTTTTCGAATGTCTCCGTCATGCGGGGGCTCAACCCGGTCTTGCACCGTCTCAACCTGACCATTGAGGATGGCGAGCATGTCGCCATCCTCGGTCCCAACGGCTGCGGCAAATCCACCCTTATTAAGACCATCACGCGCGAGTGCTATCCCTTGCGCGATCCTGATTCCCACCTCAGGATCATGGGCCAAACCACCTGGAACATCTTTGAGCTGCGGCGCTTTTTGGGGATTGTCTCGAACGATCTGCTGAACACCACCACGCGGGATCTTACGGGCAGGGAAGTGGTGCTGTCCGGCTTCTTCAGCAGCATGGGCATCTGGCCCAACCACGAAGTAACTCCGCACATGCTTGAGAAAACCCAGGAGGTTCTTCATCTCCTGGAGGTTCCTCACCTGGCGGAACGCTTTATCACGGAGATGTCATCGGGCGAAGTACACCGCATCATGATCGGGCGTGCGCTGGTGCATGAACCACGGGCTCTTTTGCTGGACGAACCCAGCACCAGCCTGGATCTTTTCGCCCAGCATGAACTCCGCATGATCCTGCGCAAGCTGGCCGTGGCGGGGACGGGCATTCTGCTGATCACCCATCATCTTTCAGACATCATTCCAGAGATTGACCGCGTCATCCTGCTGAAACAGGGCCGGATCTTCGCGGACGGAAAAAAGGCCGAGGTGCTCAATGAAGAACACCTCGGCCACTTGTTCGGCTTATCCGTCACGCTCCAGCAGCGCAACGGGTATTATCACCTCTGGTAACTTACTTCAGCGGCGAAACAAAAAACGGCCAGTGCTGCACGAAGTGGTAACCATACTTCGCCATCATCAGATATATCACCCCGCCAATAACCGCCAGCACGCCAAGTATGATCAGCGAAATGATCTTCCAGGGCATCGATTTCCCTTCGCGCTTCAACACCACGATGTACCCGGCAAACACGCCCACGAAGTACAGCACTGTCATGGGAACCGCGAACAACATCATATTGAAGAAATCCGGCGTGGGGGTAACCACCGCCGCGACAATCGTAATCGCCAGAACCGCATACCGGGTATGCTTCAGCAAAAATCGTGGCGAAACCAGGCGGATCAGCGTCAGGAAGAAAATCAGCACCGGCAGTTCGAACACCAGCGCAATCCCCAACGTGACGTTGATGAACAGATCGAAGTAGCGGGTGATGGTAACCACCGGCTG
>JBBQUE010000629.1:0-3029 GCA_038212805.1 Bryobacterales bacterium
CCAGGAAATGCCCATTGTGGCGGTGGAAACGGTTTCCACGGCTTTCATGGGGCTGACGGTGGGTTGTGCCAAGTGCCACGATCATATGTACGACCCGATCAAGCAGAAGGACTTCTACGCCATGAAGGCCCTGTTCGATCCTTTGACGATACACAAAGTGACCCTGGCCAATCCGGCTGAGATCATGGCGAAAGGCAAGCTGCAGGATGAAGCCGAGCGCACGCGCGCTCCGTTTGAGAAGGCTGTTGCGGAATTTGCCGCGCCTTACAAGACCAAGTTGTACGCGGATCGGGTAGCGATGCTGCCGCCCGACGTGAAGGCGCTCATTCTCAAACCCGAAAAGCAGCGTACCCCGGCGGAACAGAAGATAGCGGACGATTATTTCCCGGTGCTCCGGATTGATTCCGACAAGATAGAAGAGGCCATCCCCGAACCGGAGCGCAAGAAGTACAAGGAACTGCAACGCGCGCTGCAGCAGGCTGGCGGTGGGGGCGGGAACTTCCGGGGGGGCGGGGCACTGCCTGCGTTCTGGACCGTGGAGATGAACCCCAAGCGCGAGCTGGAGACCAGCTATATCCTCACCAGTGGCGACCCTGAGCGCCCCGAGAAGAACCACCCGGTAGAGCCCGGCTGGCCCTTCATGCCGGCCAATGCGGATCTCCACGCGGGGCGGCTGATGGCGTTTTCCGATTGGCTGACCGCGCCGGACAACACCATGTTCGCGCGCGTGGCCGTGAACCGGATCTGGCAATGGCACTTCGGCGAAGGCATCCACAAACTGTCCAGTGATTTCGGCAAGCTGGGTGGCATGCCATCCAACCCGGAACTGCTGGATTGGCTGGCCAGCCAGTTCATTGAGCGCAATTACAGCATGAAGGAACTGCATCGTCTTCTTGTCACGTCCCAGACTTACAAACTGGCTTCCAACTCGAACGCCGCTGATTTCAAGATCGATCCGGAGAACAAGTACCTATGGAGCTTCCGCCTGCAGCGCCTGGAAGCTGAACCCATCTGGGATGCGATTCTAACCGCTTCCGGAGACCTGGATACGTCCCTGGGCGGCGATTCATTCGACCCTAGCCCGGCTCCCGTGGGGCGGCGCGGACGTGCGGTGCCTGCACCGGATGTTAAAACGAACCGGAGAGCCGCTTACATGGTGCGCGGGTTTTCCACCAGCCGGGAGGTAGTCCCCAATTTCCTGCAGTCGTTCGACGTGGACGACGGACGCGCGCCCTGCCCCATGCGCACGCAGACTGTGACCGCGCCGCAAGCGCTGTTCTTCATGAATAGCGCGGAAGTGGAGAAGGCCAGCGCCAAACTGGCGGACCGCATGAAGAAGACCGGCGGCGGACTGCAAGCGGCTATCGACGAAGGCTACCGGCTCACCATCGGACGCCTGCCTTCGCCCTCGGAAAAGGACGCCGCGCTTACGTATGTGCAGAACGATCCCGAGCGTCTGAAGGGTTTGGCCTGGATGCTCTTCAATCTGGATGAGTTCATCTATGTCAGATAACACCGTGTCAAGTAACACCGTGTCAAGTAACCGCCGTAAGTTCCTGTTTCAGGCGGGCGGCGGATTTTTCGGCGTGGCCATGGGGGCCATGTTCGCCGCGGACGGCAAACTGCGCGAGCCCATTTTAGGACCGCACCTGCCAGCCAAGGCCAAGTCCGTGATCTTTCTGTTCATGTGCGGAGGCGTCAGCCACATCGATACGTTTGACCCCAAGGACAACAAGTACGCCGGTAAGCTGATTGACGCGGTAGGCTTTGGCGACAACGTGGCGGAGATGAAGCGCCCGGTGATCCCCATCCTGCGCAAATACACCAACTACGGCAAGTCTGGCATCCCCGTGTCGGACTGGTTCCCCCACGTAGGCGGCGTGGTGGATGACATCGCCCTGGTGCGTTCCATGTGGTGCAACGAAGGGAACCACTTTCCGGCCGTGATCGAAACCACCACCGGCCATCGCGGCCGCCAGTTTGACCATCCCACGCTGGGCGCATGGGTCTCCTATGCCTTAGGCACCGCGAACAAGAATCTGCCTACGTTCGTCAACATCGGGCGCGCCTCTTCTCCGGTCCAACTCACCGGCGGCTACCTGGGCGCAACCGTTTCCGCTACGCCGTTTCAGCCTGGCGATAACCCGATTCCCAATCTGAAGCCACCCAGCGGCAGCACCTCAGCCGAACGAACCCGCCAGATGCAAGCGCTGGAGCAGATGAACCGCGAGTTTCGCGAACACTACGCTATCAACACCGACATCCAGGCCCGCACCAAAGCTTACGAACTGGCCGCGAACATGCAGCTTTCCGCGCCCGAAGTGGTGGATTTCTCGAAAGAGCCCAAGCACGTTACGGATCTCTACGGCATCGGCGAAAAAGAAACGGACGACTTTGGCCGCCAACTGCTGCTGGCCCGCCGCCTGTCGGAATCCGGCGTGCGGTTCATCCAGATTTGCCACGCTGGCGGCGGCAACGGAGCCTGGGACGCGCACGGCGACATGAAGAGCCATGAGCCGCTGTGCCGCGCCACCGATAAGCCCATCGCGGGCTTGATTCAAGATCTGAAGCAGCGCGGCATGCTGGATTCCACGTTGGTGGTCTGGACCAGCGAATTTGGCCGCAGCCCCTGGTCCCAAAACACCACCGGGCGCGATCACAACCCCAAAGGCTATTGCTGCTGGCTGGCCGGCGGTGGAGTGAAGGGTGGCGTGATTCATGGCGCAACCGACGACGTGGGCTACCAGGCTGTTGAGCATCGCCATTATTACAGCGACCTGCACGCCACCATCCTGAATCAAGTGGGGCTGGATTACAAAAAGATGGAGCTGCCCGTCTTCGGCCGCACCATGCGCTTAGTGGAAGAAGGCGACGGGCCGATCCGCCAGATTCTTATCTGAGACGCGCCAAAGCACTGCGGGCCTCGTCCGCGCCAGGGTTCAATTTTACTGCCGTCTCCAGGCTGGTGCGCGCCGCCTGGGACCGTCCCGCCGCATTTTCCACCAGCCCCAGCAGGTAGTGGTAAAGCC
>JBBQUE010000630.1:0-3024 GCA_038212805.1 Bryobacterales bacterium
GGCCAAACCCGCCTCAATACGCCACACTTAGCCATCCGTTATCAACCCACCAAGGAGTCCACGTTTTGGAGAACCTAGCCCTTCCTCACCTCACCCGGCGTACGTTCCTTGGCACCGCCGCCGTGTCCACGGGCCTCGCGCAATCGACGGCCCCCAAGCGCATCGCGGTGGTCACCACCATCTACAAATACCTCTCGCACGCCCAGCACATGGCGGACCGGTTCCTGATCGGTTACCCTATCGAAGGCAAGTGGCACAAGCCCGACATGAAGATCGTGTCGCTCTACGTGGATCAAAAGCCCGAAGGCGACCAGAGCGCCGAACGCGCCCGTGAGTTCGGTTTCAACGTCTATCCCACCATCGCCGAGGCTTTGCGCTGTGGCGGCAAAAAGCTCGCGGTGGACGCCGTTCTCATCATCGGCGAGCATGGCGAATACCCGCGCAACCAGAAGGGCCAGATCCTCTACCCGCGCTTCGAATTCTTTCAACAATGCGCCAAGGTATTTGAACAGGATGGCCGCTCCGTGCCGGTCTATAACGATAAGCACCTGTCCTATAGTTTCGAAAAGGCCAAGACCATGGTGGATACTAGCAAGCGGATGCGCTTCCCCATGCTGGCCGGGTCCAGCTTGCCGGTCACGTGGCGTCTGCCCGATCTGGAACTACCCCTGGGCTGCGAGATTCAGGACGCGTTGATGGTGGGCAACGGCGGGTCCGACCCCATGGATTATCACGCGCTGGAGGCTATGCAGTGCATGCTGGAGCGTCGCCGCGGGGGCGAGACCGGGGTGAAGGCCGTCCAGATGCTGACCGGCGATGCCGTGTGGGAAGCCGGCGCAGAAGGCCGCTATTCCAAAGAGATGCTCACGTCCGCGCTCTCCCGCAGCGATACGACGCTGGGCTTCACTGAGCTGGATGGCCGCACGCAGGATGTGGTCGCCAACGGGCAACTCCCCCAGCTAGTGAAGGATCCCGCCGCCTATTTCATCGAATACCGCGACGGCACGAAAGCCACGCTGCTGATGCTAAACGGCGCAATCAAGGACTACAATTTCGCCGCCCGCATCAAAGGTACGCCCGCCATCCAATCCACTCAGTTTTTCCTGTCACCCGTGCCCAACGTAACTTACTCCGCGTGCCTGGTGAGTAAGATTGAGCAGATGTTCGCCACCGGCGTGGCACCCTATCCCGTGGAACGAACCCTGATCGTCAGTGGCATGCTGGAAAGCTGCCTGACATCGAAACTGGAAAACCAACACCGCCTGGAAACGCCGCACCTGCAGGTGAAATATCAGGCGCCCCGGCAGTCCCAATACGCAAGGAGCTAACTATGAAAAATCACCTCAGCCGCCGTGGACTGTTTCAGAGCGGAGGCGCTCTGGCAGCCGCGGGCTTTCTCCCCGCCAACGCCGCCACCACGCGCAAGGGCGGCATGAACATTTACGAATCCATCGGCGTTCGTCCCGTGGTCAACTGCCGGGGTACGTTCACCATCATCAGCGGGTCCCAATCCCTGCCGGAGGTGAAGGAGGCCATGCTGGAGGCTTCGAAATACTACGTCCAGATGGATGAATTAATGAACGCCGTGGGCGCGCGCCTGGCGGAACTCACCAAGGCTGAGTGGGGCATCGTCACGAATGGCTGCGCGGCCGCTTTGACCCATGCCACGTCGGCCTGCATCGCCGGGACGAACCCGGAGAAGATGCAGCAGCTCCCCAAGCTGGATGGCCTGAAGAATCAGGTGATCATGCCGAAGTACGCGCGCAACGTCTACGATCACGCCGTGCGCATGACGGGCGTGGATATCGTGGAGGTGAACTCCGCCGAAGAGCTCGAGAAGGCCTTCAACCCCCGCACGGCCATGATCCTGATTCTCTCCTGCCCGGCCGCTGAGAAAGGGCCGCTCAGCATTGAGAGCGTAGGCCAAGTGGCCAAGCGCCACGGCGTACCGCTGCTGGTGGATGCCGCGGCCGAAACGCTGAACATCCCGAATATTCATTTACAGCATGGCGCAACCATGGTCGCCTATAGCGGCGGCAAGTGCCTGCGTGGACCCCAAGCCGGCGGATTGCTGCTGGGCAACAAAGCTCTGCTCCAGGCTGCCTGGCTGAACAGCGCCCCGCATCACGCCTTTGGCCGCTCATTGAAAGTCGGCAAGGAAGAAATCATGGGCATGCTGACCGCGGTGGAAATGTGGACCAAGCGTGACCACAAAGCGGAATGGAAACAGTGGGAAGCCTGGCTGGGGAATATTTCAGACCGGGTAACCAAAGTGGCGGGCGTTACCACTGAAATCCAGCAGCCTGAGGATCTTTCGAACCACGCCCCGCAGCTCCGCATCAAGTGGGATGGCGCAAAGGTCGGCATCACGGGCAGCGAGGTGGAAAAGCTATTGCTGGATGGGTCGCCCCGCATTGTGGTCGGCGGAGCCCGCGGCAGCCGCACCGGCGATATGGCCAGTTCCCTCACCATCATGCCGTACATGATGATGCCCGAAGATCACAAGATCGCCTCCGATGCGCTGTATGCGCTGCTCTCGAAGCCGCCGAAGATGGATGTGCCGAAAGTGCCGTCGGGCCAAACGGTTGATCTGGCGGGCAACTGGCTGGTACACGTGGAATACTCTCTGGGAAGTGCTGACCATACCTTGAGCATCCAGCAATCCGGCGGCAAGCTTTCAGGCACCCACGCGAGTGAAATGTTGACCGGCCAGCTGCGCGGTGCGGTGCAAGCCAATCAAGTGCAGTTCCGGAGCTCGCACGGCATTCAGGGGACCGCCATCGGCTACGATTTTACGGGCGTGGCGGCCGTGGATTCAATGCAGGGAACAGTCGCCATGGGAGAATACGGCCAAGCCCGCTGGACCGCCCGCCGGGCCGGGTAGCCAAACCGCTCGCTCACGCACCAGCCGTCAGGGAGGGTTTCGGCCTCCCTGGCCACTAGTCCACCTGATGAATTGCGTTCATCTGGGACCAGACAGCGCCCAGACGGTCAAGCCTGAGCGCGTTCGCCCCATCCGATAGC
>JBBQUE010000631.1:0-3023 GCA_038212805.1 Bryobacterales bacterium
AAGCCATTCCGTGGGGGCCAGGCTGATGGCCTCCTGCGCGTAATTCCGCGCGGCATCGTAGCGCTTCAGATCGAAATCGAGGCTGGCCAGGCGAAACAAAACATGGGCGTCGGAGGGCCGCAACTCCCGCGCGCTTTCGAGGGCCACAAGCGCCGCGTCTAGATTTCCGGCGTCGATCTGCCTTTTGGCTGCGTCCATGAACACCACCGCCTGCCGCTGCGCCCCGGCGGCTTCCTTCGCTTGCTTGCTGAGCGCCGCAAACCGTGCCAGCGCTTGGGCGCGGCCAGGCGCGTCACCCAGGCCCCCGCAGGCGCGTGCCAGATGATAATAAATCTCGGCTTCTTCGCCGCCCAACCGGACCGCCGCCGTCAGCTCAGCCTGCGCTTCCTTGAACTTGCCCAGCCGGTTGTAAGCGGAGCCCAATAAAAATCTTGGTTCATACGCCTTGGGAGCAAGCAGCACCGCCTTCCGCAACAACGGAATGGCGCGCTGTTCCTCGCCATTTTTCAGGTAGAGCGAGCCCAAGCCAAGCAAGGCCGAAGGCAGATCCGGTTGCAGCTTCAGCGCGGCTTCGAAGTTCGCCTGCGCCAACTCGCGTTCGCCCTTCGCCACCGAAGCCGCGCCCAGATCGGCATAGGCTTGCGGATCACGGGGGTCCACGGCAATCAGCCGGGTGAGCATCCCGGCGGCCTGGTTGTTGTCCTGAATACGGAGATAGACGGAGGCCGCGCCGCGCAGCGCTGAAGGGTGGTTGGGTTGAATGGCGAGCGCGCGCTCAAAGGCGGCCAACGCTTCGCCCAGGTTGCCGCGTTCGGAGTAAGCCTCGCCCAGCGCCAACTGCGCGTCAACCAGTTTCGGATCGCACTCGCCCGCGGATTGAAACGAAATCAGCGCCGGTTCTATCTGGTGGAGGCGGTATTGCGCCAGACCGAGAAAGAACAACGTGTCGCAGCGCGGTGATTGCTGATGCGCCTCGGCAAAAAGCTTGGCTGCCTGCTGATAGTTGCCGGCGTCAAAGGCGCGCTTGGCATTTTCCAACACATCGGCCCGGCACGCCAGCGCCAGCATTCCAGGCATCAAGAGACGGAGAAGCACTTCCCTGATTGTAAAATGAGGGCATTGCCCCGCACATTGTTTCTTGCCGCAGCACTCGGGTATATGCTCTTCGCGGCCAGCCCGCACCGGGGGTTTCTCGATATCACGGAACGCTCGAAGATCAACTTCCAGCACGCCGCCAATAAGACCGCGGAGAAGTTCCTGCCCGAAGCCATGGGTTCGGGCGTGGCCCTGTTCGACTACAACAACGACGGCCTCCTGGACGTGTTCTTCGTCAACAGCACCGCGTGGAATCGCTTGTACCGCAACAACGGAGACGGAAGCTTCACCGACGTAACCGAAGCAGCCGGGTTGCAAGGCCGTGGTTATCGCATGGGCGCCGCGGTGGGGGATTTCAACAACGACGGTTGGCAGGATCTCTACGTCACGGCGGTGGGCGGGAACACCCTTTACCGCAATAACGGCGACGGCACCTTCACCGACATCACCGCCAAATCCGGCGCGGGGGGAAGCGGTTGGTCCGTGAGCGCGGCCTTCGTGGATTACGATCGGGACGGCAACCTGGACCTGGTGGTAACGCGCTATCTGGATTGGGATGCTTCGAAGAACCGCTACTGTGGCGACCGCAAGCCGGGCTACCGCAGTTACTGCCACCCGGATCTGTTCCCGCCCACCACGGCGTTGGTATTTCACAACAATGGCAACGGTAGCTTCACCGATGTCTCGAAAACTTCCGGCCTGGGTAGCGTGCCCGGCAAAGGCCTGGGAATCGCCGTCAACGACTTTGACGACGATGGCTGGCCCGACATCGTGATCGCTAACGATTCCGCACCCGAACAGCTATTCCATAACCAGCGCGATGGCACCTTCAAAGAGGTAGCGGTGGAGCTTGGCCTTGCCTACGATGAAGACGGCAAGACCTACGCCGGCATGGGCGTGGACGTCGCCGACTACGATAACGACGGCTTCCCCGACATCTTTATCAACGCGCTTGCGAACCAGCGCTATGCACTCTACCGGAACCTGCGGGGCAAGGCGTTCAACTATGTGTCGCCGGCCACCGGAGTGGCGGCCATCACGGCCAACCATTCCGGCTGGGGGGCCAAGTTTTTCGACTACGACAACGATGGCTGGAAAGACCTGTTCGTGGCGCAGGGCCACGTGATGGATAACATCGAACTCACCGAACCCGCGGCCCGCTATCGGGAGAAACTGTTGTTGCTGCGGAACCAGCGCGGCAAGTTCACGGATGTCTCAGCCCGCGGCGGTCCCGCTTTTCAGATCCCGCTGGCGGCACGCGGCGCGGCATTCGGCGATCTCAATAACGATGGTTCTATCGACGTCGTTATAAATTGCAACGCCGGGCCCGCGGTAATTCTCCAGAATCAGGGCGGGAACGGCCATCACTGGTTGATGGTGAACTTAGTGGGACGCCGATCGAACCGCGACGGCCAAGGGGCGCGTATTCGCATACAAACGCCCGCTGGCCTGGAGCAGCGCGGCTACGCGACCACCGCTGGCAGCTACGCCTCCGCCAGCGACAAACGGGTTCATTTCGGCCTGGGCACGGAACAAATCGTGAAACTCCTGGAGATCCAATGGCCCGCTGGCGGCACGCAAATTCTTAGGAACTTAACTGCCGATCAAATCCTCACCATCAAGGAAGAGTAAGCACAAATGGGCTACCATGGTGTCGAACTGTTTCAAACATAGTTTTCGAACCGGGGCTGCCCATGAAAGAACTCCTCAACAAGAAATTCTGGCAAGACGTAAAGAAGACCTTCGAAGATGCGCAAAAGGAACCTGAGCCGGTATCTCAGCCAAGCCCGCCGCCGGAACCTACCGAACCCGATGTCAAAGCCGAACGGTGAGCTTCTACCCGCTCTGTTTTTCATCTCTCTACCCAGCGGCTCGCGGTAGAATCCCTGAATGATCACCCGGCGTTCGGCGCTTACATCCCTGCTCGG
>JBBQUE010000632.1:0-3022 GCA_038212805.1 Bryobacterales bacterium
CCTCTTCCTCGGGGCTCCGAATCCCTTGCCGAACACGCCCCCGGTCGGCGGTAGCTGGGATAATCCCTTCGCCGGCGGAATTCAGGTTCCCACGCGCGGTAGCGATTTCGTCGGCCAAGCCATCCGCGGCGATCAACTCGCGCGTCCCCGGCCTTACCTCAGCGATTGGACCCTCAGCATTCAGCAGCAGGTCTCGTCCACCATCCTCGCCGAAGTGGCCTATGTCGGCTCCAAGTTCACGCATCTCTATTGGAACCGCCAGCACAATCAGAGTAATCCCACTAACCTGAGTTACGGTTCCGATCTCCTGAAGGCCGTCCCCAACCCCTTCTTTGGGAAGATCACCACCGGCTCCCTCAGCTCGCCCACCGTCCAACTGCGCCAGTTGCTGCGTCCCTTCCCGCAGTATCTTGACGTGCTGGTCTTCCGCGATCCCTACGGCGACATGAGCTACGAAAGCATGACCGCGCGTGTGCTGAAACAAATGTCCAATGGCCTGCAGTTCCAACTTGCCTATACGCTCTCAAAAACCATCGCCAATACCGCGCAATCGAACACGTGGGTGGTGGGCCCGTCAAACGCCCTCTACAACGCCAATTACAACCGCGGCCTGGAGGCCAACGACGTGCCCCAGCGCCTGGTTCTGGGCTACATATACGATCTCCCCTTCGGACACGGCAAGCGCTACCTCAGCCACGGAGTTCTGGCCACGGCGCTGGGCGGATGGGAAGTCAGCGGCATCTCCGTCTTCCAAAGCGGCCGCCCCATCCTGATCATTGGGCCGGACCAGACCAACCTCTACAACTTCTCCTCCACGAACGGGCGCGCCAACCGCACCAAGAGCGGCGTCCTGTCCAGCGGACAGACCGACAACAAATGGTTTGACACCACCGCCTTCGCCGCCGCCGCGCCGTTCACCGTCCCCACCGATTCCCTGAGCCAGCCCGACCTGCGCAGCCAGCGCCGCATCAATACCGAGTTCTCGCTGATCAAGAACACCCGCTTCAAGGAAAAGTACAACGTGCAGTTCCGCGCTGAGTTCTTCAACGTCTTCAACCACCCCGCGTTGGCACCGCCCGTCACGGACGTCACCAATCCGCAGTTCGGCCAGATCATCGGCAGCATCGGAGGCAGTGAGCGCAATATTCAATTCGGTCTGCGGCTGCTCTTCTAATGGCAGCCACCCGCAGGGAATTCCTGGCCAGCGCCGCCCTTGCCGCGCGCGCCACTCGCCGGCCGAATGTATTATTCATCCTGGCCGACGAGTGGCGTGCGCAGTCCACCGGCTATACCGGAGACTCGAACGTCCGCACCCCCGTGCTCGACCGCCTGGCCTCCCAAAGCATCTGCTTCGATAACGCGGTCTCCGGCACCCCGGTCTGCTGCCCCTTCCGCGCCAGCCTGCTCACCGGGCAATATCCGCTCACCCACGGAGTCTTCATCAACGACGTGGAACTCAAGCCCAACGGCCCCACCATGGGCGATGCCTTCACCAAAGCCGGTTACCGCACCGGCTTCATTGGAAAATGGCACGTCTACGGCAGCCCCGACGGCAACTATGGACGCCGCCTCGCCTACATCCCGCCCGATCACCGCTTTGGCTTCGATTATTGGAAAGCCTGCGAATGCACCCACGAATACAACCGCTCGCTCTATTACGAAGGTGCGGATCAAACCCCCAAATACTGGCCCGGCTACGACGCCTTCGCCCAAACCGACGATGCCTGCGCCTTCATCGACCGCCAGTCTAAAACTAGCGATCCCTTCTGCCTGGTCCTCTCCCTGGGCCCCCCGCATTTCCCCCTGAACAGCGCTCCCGCCGAATATCAGGCCCTCTACCGGGATCGCGAGATTGAGCTGCGCCCCAACGTCCCCGCCAAGCTCCGTGCCCAGGCCATCCAAGGCCTGCGCGGTTACTACGCCCACATGGCAGCCCTGGACGAATGCTTCCGCCGCCTGCTGACCACGCTGGACCGCAACCACATCGCGGACGACACCATCGTGGTCTTCACCTCCGACCACGGCGACATGATGCTTTCGCAAGGTCTCACCACCAAGCTCTACCCGTGGGACGAATCCATCCGCGTGCCCTTTCTGCTCCGCTACCCTCGCAAACTGGGCAATAAACCGCGCCACGTCGCAACGCCCCTGAACTCCCCGGACATTTTCCCCACGCTCCTGGGGCTCGCCGGCCTGCCGATCCCCGCCTCCGTCGAAGGCAGGGACATGCTGGACAACCCGTCAAATCGCCCCGCCCTGATCAGCCTTCCGGTCCCCATCACGGAAGCGCGCCGCTATGGCTTCGCCGAATACCGCGGCGTCCGCACCACCCGCCATACCTACGTCCGCTCCATCCACGGACCCTGGCTGTTATACGACAACCAAACCGATCCGTACCAGATGCGCAATCTGATTAACCAACCCGAATCCCGCGCACTTCAAGCGCAGCTCGACTCCGATCTCGACCGCGAACTACGCCGCCGTAAAGACGACTTCCTGCCCGCGCAAACCTACGTCCGCCGCGCCGGCCTGGCGCACTACAAGGAAGTGAACGTCCCCATAGGCAAGCACCCCAGCCCCTGGGGCGACTGGGATTCAACGCTTCAATAAACTATTTGATTTGAATCAGATTGCCCGAATGGGTTTCCGCCGGAACATTGCTTTCCAGCGTCTGCGGATCGCGCCAGAAATCCATATAGGAAACCTGGTGCACGCACGAAATCGTACACAACGGAGCGCAGCTCTTCTTCGTCCGGTACTCCCGGCGGATATCTTCCACCGTGTACCCGCTCAGCGGGCTGCCCGGAAACCCGCGCTGCTGCGAGCAATAATGCACCAGCCCCTCTTCGCACACATACAGGTAGCGCGCACCCGCCCGGCACCGCCAATCGCTGGCCCGGCCGTGCGCAATGCTGTCCTGGAACTGGTTGAACTGTGAGAAATTTTTCTTCTCAAAGCTCTTCATCTCCAGAAACACCCGCCGCTCCACTTCTCCGATCGGCTTCAGTTGCCCCTCGTGATC
>JBBQUE010000633.1:0-3021 GCA_038212805.1 Bryobacterales bacterium
TGGGCTACTGCGGCTGTGCAAACATTCGGGAATTACAAGAGAACGCGCGGTTTCTCCGGGTGACCTCGGCGGGCTTGCGTGAAAGTCATGTCCACGACGTGATCATCACCAAGGAAGCGCCGAATTACCGGCTGGAATAAGGCGCGTTTTCAAAGCGCGACGTCGCGCCGCGCGTAACTCCCGCCATACCATCTGCATCTACTAATCTGCATCTACTAAACAGAGTAGCGACTGCCCCTCAACTGGAACGAAGCACACATCTCGAAAAACCGTTCCCCGCGACGACGGCAACTGAAACTTATGGCCCGGTATTGCGGCTCTGGGGCAGGCTGGGAGCCCCTCCGTGCTGGGCCCGAAATGCCAGTCCCACTTTTCTTAAACTTTCTTCTCCTTCCGATACAGCGTTTTACGGACGATTTTGCTTCTCGGCTTTGGAGTGCCTGTGCTACGATGAAGTTGCTTCCAATGGATCGCATCTGCGAAGCGTGTCCACTGAAATCCCAACGGAGTTAAAAACTAAATAAATGAGCTTTACTGTGTTCCTCGGAAATCTGCCTGTCTGGGTGACGAAGGATGACATCAAGTCCTGGCTTAACTCGGAAAACCTGGTGCACGACGACGTCAAGGTCATTCGAAATCCTGAAACCCAGGAATCGAAGGGTTTTGCCTTTATCGACACGCCGAATTCAGAAGAGATGAATTCGATTATCCGCCGCTTCGATCGCGCTCCCTTGGAAGACCGGCTACTCAGAGCGAATCAGGCGCAACCGCCCAAGGGCAAGGTCATGGGCGCTCCAATCGCCAACCGGCCGCCCCTCCCGCCTACGGGGGACCGCGGCCCTCGCCGGGAACGCGGCGGGAAGAAGCACAAGCGTCCGACCAATGGGCAACAAGGTCCATCCAGCGCTTTTGCCGAAGAATTGGCTAAGGCTCTCTAGGGAACCCTAAGGGACAAGCTCCGCGTAATTGCGCAGCTTCGGTAGCGATCCTCTCCGCAAACTTCTTGGTCTCTGTCAGACCTGTTCCTGCACCCTCATCCCCACCTGCCACTTTCCAGCCCGGCATCGTACGTATTTTCAGTGTTATACTCAATGGCGCTAGATGTAAAGCTGTAACTTGAAGCGCAGGCAGCGGGCCTCTGCTCGCTGGAAGGTGGCTCGGTGGACAACCTCTTACTCTTCCGTATAATCTTCGTTCTTTTACTAGGCTCCGCGGCCTGGAACCTACAACCATTCGGCTTGGCCCGTCCGTTCGCCGCTCTCTGCGGTTTCCTGATCGGCCTGGCCATTGTCTTCTTCGAAGTCCAAGTCCGAAAAATCACGCTTAAACGATTGATCGGCGCGGCTATCGGCTCGTTACTGGGCATTCTGGGCGCGTACCTGATCTCGCTCGTCCTGAGCCGGGCAATCCCCGCTGATCAGAATACCGTCCCGTTCATTCAGTTGGTGCTGGTGCTTTGGATGGGCTACGTCGGCATGGTGGTTGGGGCCAGTAAGGGCGAAATGCTAAACCTGGGAGCGCTGGGCGGCCTCTTCGGCGGCGAGACCTCTCCCGGTCAATCGTTTAAGATCCTCGATACCAGCGTGATCATTGACGGCCGCATTGCCGATATCGTCGAGACTGGCTTCATGGATGGAACCCTCGTCATCCCGCAGTTCGTTTTGCGCGAACTACAACTGGTGGCCGATTCCGCCGATTCGCTGAAACGTAACCGCGGCCGGCGCGGTCTGGATATTTTGCAGCGCATTCAGAAGATGACGCAGCTTAACATCCAGATCCTGGAAGACGACTTTCCGCAGGTTCACGAAGTGGACATGAAGCTAATCGAACTGGCCAAGGTTTATACCTGCAAGATTGTGACGAACGATTTCAATCTCAACAAAGTCGCGCAGTTGCACGGTGTACAGGTGCTGAACATCAACGAGCTGGCAAACGCCTTGAAGCCGATCGTCCTGCCGGGAGAGACCATGCGGGTCTTCATCCTGAAGGAGGGCAAGGAGTACAATCAAGGCGTCGCCTATCTGGATGACGGCACCATGGTCGTAGTCGATAACGCCAAGAAGATGATATCGCGCACTATTGACATTTCCGTGACGAGCGTGTTGCAAACCACCGCCGGCAAGATGATCTTCGGGCGCTTTGACGACCGCATCCATGCCGTGCATGATAAAGGTCACGCGGAGCGGACCGAGAGGCCGCGCGAGCATGCCGCCGCGGCGCACCCGGCTGAAACGCGCACCACAGGCCTGGGGGCCGCCGGGTAGCGGCACATGTCTCCAGCCTTGTTCTTCTCGAGATGAAAGCCACTGTAATCCTTCCCGCGGCCGGCCTGGGAACCCGCATGGGGCGGCCCGCCCCGGAAAAGGCGGGTACCAGCCGCAAGCAATTCATGCTGCTGGAAGGTGTGCCGATCCTGGTCCACACCATCCGAAAGTTCGTTACGTTTCCTCTGGTCAACGACGTGGTGATCGCGCTTCGCCAGGAAGACACGGACTGGGTTCGCGAGCTCATTGCCCGTGAGGGATTCTTAAAACCGGTGCGCCTGGTGGAAGGCGGGGATTCGCGCCAGCAATCGGTAGAGAACGCCCTCGCCGCCCTTCCCGCGGAAACCGAGCTGGTGGCCGTGCATGATGCGGTCCGTCCGTTCATCGAGCACCATACGCTGGAGCGCGTCTTCGCCGAAGCCGCCACGTCCGGCGCGGCGATTGTCGGCATCGTGCCGGTGGATACCGTAAAGCAAGTCCACCGTAATAAGGTGCGCGCCACCATTCCCCGCGAGCGGCTGATCCTGACCCAGACCCCGCAGGTATTTGGGTTCGATTTGTTGCGCCGCGCCTTCGCTAAAGCGCGCGAGGACGGGTTCGCAGGCACGGATGAATCCAGCCTGGTCGAGCGTCTGGAGCAAATCGAGGTCTGCGTGGTTCCGGGCAGCGATCGGAATATCAAAATCACCAAGCCTTCCGACATGGATTTGGCGCGGCTTTTCCTGGCGGAAGAGATAGCGGGTCGCGTCGCGTCTTG
>JBBQUE010000634.1:0-3005 GCA_038212805.1 Bryobacterales bacterium
GGTGGAGACAAGATGCCCCCGGGCGGTCACTTCCCCGAAAATGCGGGCCGCGTGTTGGAAACGCTCAGGATCTTTGAACTCCTTGTGATTGAACCGGATGTCGTTTGCGCCGATCTCGCGAGCCTGCATGGGAAGGCCCGCCCACGTGGTAACGCCCAGATAACGCTTGGGCAGAACCTGGAATGCCAAGGCTGTCTTGAACACCGCCCGGGCGCGCTCCCGGCTATGGTGCGGCTTCTTGTAGTCCAGCCCGGAATCCAGGGCCTCCTTCCATTCCATCAGCCGCAGGCTGCTCCAATCTTCCGGATCCTTGCCCTTACCCAGCAGCGCCGCATACCGCAGCCGGCCCAAACTCCCACACCCTGCGATGCGGAACGACACATCCTGCAGGACAAACCGCTCCTGACGGGCGTTGTCGGGCGCCAGGCACTTCTTCAGAAACTTCGGCAGGGCCTGAGCGGCTTCGGCCTTCTCTTCCGCGGAAACCGGCAGATAGCTCTCAATCGACTGGAATACGAACTTCCCCGGGGTCTCCTCCGTCGCCAGGTGCTTCATCATTTCTTCCCGAGACTTTTCTTCCGCGCTCGCCAGAACGGCGCGCACTTCCTTGCGTTCCTTGAGATGTTCAAACTCAGCACGGGTAGTCAGTTTCTCCAGGCGGCGCAGTGTTTCCAGGTAGGCCCGGATGCAGTGTTCGGCGGCCACCACGCCCAAACCGATACCATGCTGATTGTCCATCGACGAGAGCACCAGGCTGGTTGCCAGCCGCCGCACATCGTATTCGTAAGGCCCCGGCGCAACCTCGTCAAAGTCGTTGATGTCGTAGACAATCTCGTTGGTGATCGCGCGGTACGTCCCAAAATTCTCGGTGTGGAGATCTCCAATGATCTGGCCGCTGGATTCCAGGCAGGGCCATTTGCGGAAGGGTCCCTCCTTTTGGTCCTGGGCAAAAAGGTGAAACGTGCACCGGAAGAAACCGAAGGCCGTGCCACTCAGCGCCTTCAGCTTGGCATTCAGGCTGGGTTGGTGATGGAAAGCGGCATTGAATTTTACAATCTGGTTACATGCGCTGCGCATGACATACAGCGTACCCCAAACACGAGTAGGTCGCCAACAGAGGCGACCTACTTGAAAAATCCGAGGTTACAAGTTTCAGTTATGGCAGAAGGGCATTTTCAGCCAGCAGCTCCTTGGGTCCGTTCAGCTGAATCGCCGAGAAATGTTACCCGCTTTCCGCGGCCGATCAAACACATTGATATTTAGCGCCTGCAACCAGCGCCTGCAACCAGCGCCTGCAACCGGCACCTTCAGTGGAACAGTAAGGGCGCGAACTCACTCAGGTACTGACGCCAGACTGTGTAAGTGTGAAAGCCCTCCGTGGCCCGGAAGGTGTGCTTGATGTGACGGGCTTCGAATAGCTCCGCAAGCTTCTGAGAACTTTCAAAGATGCTGTCCTGCCGTCCGCAGCCGATCCACAATGTCTTGAACTTTAGATTGGTCTCCGGGGCATCTTTGAGCAACGCCGCATAGCGGGTTTCGAAATCGGCGGGGACGGCCGCGCTGAAGGCCCCTATTGCGCTGAACTGTTCCGGATGATTGAAGCCGATGGAGATCGCCTGGCCGCCACCCATGGACAAGCCCGCGATGGCGCGATGTTCGCGGCCCGCGGCTACCCGGTATTTCCCTTCCACCAGAGGCATGACGTCGTGCTCCAGGTAATCCTCAAAAAGCGCGGTGTTGCGGGCTTGTTCCGCGCGGGGCGCGTTGAAAGGAATGGCGTGCCCGTAGGGCATCACGACAATCATCGGGACGGCTTTCAACTCGGCAATCAGGTTATCCAGGATGAAGTTGGCGTTGCCCGCCAGAGTCCAGCCGCCCGCGGTATCATTCGAGCCGTGAAACAGATACAGCACCGGGTAGCGCTTGGCCGGATTTTTCTCATACCCGGGCGGCGTATAGACCCAGATCCAGCGGGTCTCACCCCCAAGCGCCATCGATCGCTCCCAGTTGATCTGGACATCGCCATGCGGCACGTCGTGGGGTTGCCAGAATGCTGGCGTGCCGCCGGGAATTTCCACAATGCTGGCGGAGGTACGGGAGCGCAGTTTGATACGGGGGTTCACGGGGTCGGCGATCGTCATGCCGTCCACCGTGAAGGAGTAAAAGTACATGCCAGGATCGATGGGCCCGGCCGTGATGGACCATACGCCGGCATCGTCCTTGGACATTTTCTGGTTTGTGCCAGGGGCCGTCCAGTCGCCGAAGAAGGTGACTTCAGAGGCTTTCGGCGCCCAGATGCGGAAAGTGGCCCGGCGGTCCGGGCGGATCTCCGGAGAGTCGAATGTAGCAGGGGGCTGCTGAGCAAAACACGCTCCCGCCAGACAAAGTAAAATCGCGGCTAGGATTCGCATGGCGTTACCGGGTTACGGCCCAGGCCATGCCGTCCGGGCCCTTGCCGGTCTCGAGCTTGCCTTCGATTTCCAGGGTCTTCAGATTCAGGATATCGACGCGGTTGTCGCCGTTCACGGCCAGGTAGGCCCGTGCTCCGGTAGGCTCCAGAAGAATCCCTTCGGGTGACTTACCCAGCTTCATGCGCTTGATTTGCTTGTGGGTGGCGGCGTCCAGCACCACCAACTCACCGGCTTGCAGGTCTGAGATCAGGATCAGCTTGCCGTCCAGGGTTAGCTTGATGCGGTTGGAACGCTGCGTGCCCACATTGAACGTCTCGATCACTTTGCGGGTAGCCAGATCGATCACCGACACGCCGCCGTCCTGCGAATGCGCGGTCCATAATTGCTTGCCATCGGCGGACAGGTCCATACCCTCGGGTCCTTTGCCTACCGGGACCACCGTCTGGTTCCATCCGGCCGCTCCCGGAACCCGGTCGAAGATGGAGATGCTGTTGGAGCTGATATTCGCGGTGTAGATGTGGTCCAGGTCCTTGCTCACCATCACCATGTGGGTGCTGTTCTGTCCTGTTCCCAGAAGCCAGTCGACCTGATTGG
>JBBQUE010000635.1:0-3001 GCA_038212805.1 Bryobacterales bacterium
GGGCATCCCTGTTCTGGAATACGCCCCGTTTAAGATGTTCACCGTCGTAACCACGCGCCTGGCGTTGCGCGCCGGTCACTGGCGCGCCGAACCCACCCGCTTGCGGTACCGACCTTTGAAACCCAACTACGGCAAATACTGGATGCCCGATAGCGACGCGATCAATTCCCTGGATCGCGACGAGATGCGCCTATGGTTCACATCGCGGGGTGACCAGTGCCTGAACTGCGACGGTTCCCTCTGGGGCATGTCCGAACTCATCATCCGGGTCCACAAGTAGGTGACTTGAATGATATGTTTAAGTGAAGGAGGGGCTGAAATGGAACTAGCTAACGTTTTGAATCAGCAATGGCTCAGCATACAAATCTGGGAGGAGGAGGGCGGCTTTATTGCTAGATGCCTGGGCATACCGGGGTTTGTTTCCGAGGGCAGCACGAGGGAAGAAGCAATGGCGAATATACACGAAACGATTAGTGGTTGTCTTGAGGTAATCATGGAAGATGCCTCAATGATTTCTCACCAAAACTTGTACGAGGTTGCAGAAGAGCCGTTGGCGCGCTTCATACAGGTTGAGGCATAGGCATCGCTCATTTCTGCCTCCATCCTTTCCGAGGCAAGCGGGCCTGGGTGAAGCGGCACCAAAAGTAGCCACGTCATCATGAGCAAGCAGGGGGTTGAGGCGATTCTTTCGATTCCGGTCCGCCGTCAGTTGGCCATTGGCACTTTGAGGCAAATTGTCCGCATATCGGGCTTAACGGATAAAGAACACTGCGGCTTTTTCGACTCTCACTGGGCGCCGCCGGTTGCCGCCGGGAGCGCCCCAAACAGAATCATGGCCGTAACCGTGATTCCCCCGTCATTTACTTCTTAGCCGCAACCGGCCGCGGCCCCGCCGTATCAGCCGAAACCGTACCATTCCCTGCCCCGGCCGCCACCGCCGTCTCTTCTTTCACAGTTCCCAGACTGAGTGCCTTCCGGACCGCCTTATCGATATGGTCCCGAACGTCGGTATGCTCTTTCAAAAACGTGCGCGCGTTCTCACGCCCTTGCCCGATCCGCTCGCCGTTATAGCTGTACCAACTCCCGCTCTTCTCCACAATGTTGTGCGTGGAACCCAGATCCAGCAGGTCGCCCTCTTTGGAAATTCCCTCGCCGAAGATAATATCAAATTCCGCCTCGCGGAACGGGGCGGCCACTTTGTTCTTTACAATCTTGACCTTGGTACGGCTCCCGGTCACCACGTCGCCGTCCTTGATCGCCGCCACGCGCCGGATGTCCGCCCGGATGGACGAATAGAACTTCAACGCGCGTCCGCCGGTAGTCGTCTCCGGATTGCCGAACATCACGCCGATCTTCTCGCGAATTTGGTTGATGAAGATCAGGCAGGTGTTGGATTTCGAAACCGTGCCAGTCAGCTTGCGCATGGCCTGCGACATCAGCCGCGCCTGCAAGCCCATGTGGCTGTCGCCCATCTCGCCATCCAGTTCCGACTTCGGAACCAGCGCCGCCACGGAGTCCAGCACCAGCACGTCGATAGACCCGGAACTGATCAGTGCCTCGGTAATCTCCAGCGCCTGCTCCGCATAATCCGGCTGCGATACCAGCAGGTTGTCCACGTCTACGCCCAGCTTGCGCGCATAGATCGGGTCCAGCGCATGCTCCACGTCGATGAACGCCGCCATGCCGCCCATCTTCTGCGCCTCCGCGATCACCTGCAGAGCCAGCGTTGTCTTGCCCGACGATTCCGGCCCGAAGATTTCGCAGATGCGCCCGCGCGGAAACCCACCCGCCCCTAGCGCATAGTCCAGGGAGATAGACCCGGTCGGGATCACCGTCACCGGGACAATCGCGTCCTTCGAACCCAGGCGTAGGATCGATCCCTTGCCGAACTGTTTTTCAATCTGCGCTAATGTGAGCCCAAGAGCCCGGCTGCGTTCTTTTTCGTCCACGGTAAATCCCTTGCTGTGAGTATAACAGGCGAACAATCGGCGAAGATAGGAAAAAATTAACCGCGCGGCGCGTAGTACCCTTTACGCGCGCGTACTACCAAATCCTTGCGGTTCTTTACCTTAATATCCACCAGGTGATAGAGGCCATCGGTCTTCAGTGGTTCCGGCCGATACAGAATGCTGTATTGGTGCCGCAGCTCGTTCGCCACGTTCTCAAAGCTCTGGTCCAGGTCCGTGGCCTTGAACGGGAAGAACGCCAGCCCGCCGGTTTCCGATCCGTAGTAGCGCATAATTTTATCGCCATCCGTTGGAATGCGGCTGATATTCGTTGAGATAGTATAAATAACCACGTCCGCTTTCTGCGCCATCTCTAGGGCCTGTTCGCGCGTGTATCGGCTCTGGTTATCGTCGCCATCGCTCAAAATTACCATCGCGCGCCGGAATTTGTGCAGCGGCTGATCCTGCATCAGTTTGTCGCGGCAGGCGAAGAAAATCGCGTCGTAGAGCGCGGTACCGCCCCCCGGCCGCAAACCCTGAACCGCCTTCGACAGCACATCGGCGTCGTCCGTCAAATCCGCTACCAGCTCGGCTGAGGTGTCGAAGCTCACCACCATGGCTTTGTCCTGTCCCTTGCGGATCACGCTTTGAATGAAGCGCGTAGCGGCTTCCTGCTGGAAGCGGAAGCGGTCGCGGATGCTGTTGCTGGTATCAATCAATATCGCCAGACGCAGCGGCAAGTTCGTTTCCGCGGAAAATTCCAAAATCCCCTGCTGTTTCTTGTTCTCGCGGATATCGAAATCGTCCCGCATCAGATCCGTCACGAAACGGCCTTTCTTGTCCGACACGGTGAACAGCAGGTTGACGCGATTCACCTCTAAGGTGATGCGGTTGGCGTCCACCTCTTGCGCGATAAGCGAGGCAGCCAGCAGCCCCAGTAAGACGGAGAACAGAATCTTCTTCACGGATGTGCCTTTATTGTATCTCCGCCAGCCACGCTTCCAAATCATCCGGTAGCGGAGCCGTCACCGTCACCCGCTCCCCCGTCGCCGGAG
>JBBQUE010000636.1:0-3000 GCA_038212805.1 Bryobacterales bacterium
AAGATCGGGCATTCCGCTGGCGACATTGCGGACCACTGCGTAGCCGGAGAAAAGATCGGTCTGGTTCTTGGCCGCCGCAAAAGCGTAGCCCGAGGTGCGGTTTTGAGCCGTACCGGCGGTGGTCAAGGAAAAACTGCCTCCCACGACGATGGTGATATCGAGAGCCTGGGTGGTCCCAACGCCGGTGACCGGAAGCGTCAGAAACGATCCATCGTCGGCGGAGAATTCCAGATGAATAATAACTGAGTGCTTGTCGAGAGTCGTGAAAATAAAATTGGTAGTCCAGCCATTGCCATCTGACAGATACGGGAAAATTTGATCCCGGGAAGGGTCGGAGACGATGCCATTGGAGCCGCTACGGACACCGGCCTGAGCCAATCTTGCGGAGCCCGCGGCGTGCAGGGCCGATCCTGCTAAACACATGGCGAGCGCCGCCGGTAAGATCGATCGGAAAATCATGAACAAGTCCTCTATTTCTTATCGTACAGGGTCCGGCGTCCGCTATCCTTTACTCATAAAAAGATCACCAGCCAGCCGCCCATGGTATGGCATCGCGTCAGGCGCTCAGCCGCTTGACCCGGATATCTTTAAACTCCTGCCAGTTGCCCGCCTGATGCGCCTGCAGTTCAATCGAGCCTTCGTCCAGGTTCTCCAACAGGTCGTAGTCCAGGACCGTCTCGCCTTGAATGCGCACCCGGCACCTGCGCCCCTGGACGGTCAACTGCATGGGCCACCACTGCTCCGCTTCAATCCGGGGATATTTGGCGCGCGCAAAATGATATAACGAACCCGTGGGGTAGTGCGCGCCTTCCACATCGTGCAGCTGGATTTCGTAATGACGCGACTTCAAGCCCTCGCCCGCCGTCCGGAACAGGATCCCGCTGTTGTGATGCAAACCATTCCGGACGAACAGGCTGAGCTCGAAATCCCGGAACTTTTCCTTGGTTGCCAGATGCCCCAGGCCCTCCCCGCGCAGCACCGCGCCCAGGGGCTGGAACTTCGGCTTGCCCTCAGAGATGAACCACTTGTCCAGATCTTCCGGACCGGCGTACAAGACCTGCCACTTGTCTTTGGACGGCAGTTCCTGGACTTCGAGTTTGCGGAACCGCACCGGATAGCCCAAGGATTCCAGTCCCAGATAACCCGACCGTGCTCGCAATCCGAGCTCTGGATGCGCACTGACATCGAAGTCCTGGATGGGTTCGCCGTTGGTCCAGACTTGCAAACGCGGCCAATCCATTTGGATGCGGAAGGTATTCCAGCCGGCTTTTACGTTCACCTTCAGCGGCGCCACTAGGGGAAATACCGCCCCCATGGATTCGGCTTTGGGCTTTTCTTCCGCTTCATGAAAGATGTGAATCTGTTTACCGCACCAGATGGGCCGTCCGTGCTCCGGAACGTGAAAATAAATTCCCGAATCCGTCCAGCCTTTTACGAAGAACTCTCCGGTGAAGTCGAAGTTTTCGTACTGCTTCGGTGACCGCAGCCAAGTGGGATACCCGGATCCCTCATGCACCACGATTTCCCCGTCCTGCAGGTAGAACGCAGTCTCCGGCCCGTCCTGAATGGTCCAGCCGTGCAGCGTTGGCGAACCCAGAGCAGTCCGCGTTTGCAGCAGTGCGGCCGTGCTTCCAATAAACGTACGCCGGTTCATATTCTTCCCACCTTAGAGCCGGTTAATCAGGCTGGCCACGTATCCCGCGCCAAACCCATTGTCGATGTTCACTACCGTCACGTTGGACGAGCAGCTATTCAGCATCCCCAGCAACGCGGCTAGCCCGTGGAAACTGGCTCCGTACCCCACGCTGGTGGGGACCGCGATTACGGGCACATCCACCAGGCCTCCGACGGCGCTGGGCAACGCGCCTTCCATACCAGCGCACACCACGATCACGCGCGCTTCCATGAGCCGCCCGCGATTGCTCATCAGCCGGTGGATCCCCGCTACACCGATGTCGTGGATCACGTCCACCTCATTGCCCATCACTTCCGCCGTGATCTGCGCTTCCTCGGCCACGAAGATGTCACTAGTGCCGGCGCACACTACGGCGATCTTGCCTTTGCCTTTGCGAACGCGGTCGCCCCACACCCGGATTGCACCGGACAACGGAAAATATTCGGCCTCCGGACATATCGCTTTGACCGCCGCCGCGCTTTCCGGAGTTGCCCGCGTTACCAGCAGATTGCGGGATTGCTCCAGCAGTTTCTGGGCGATTCCCGCTACGTGACCGGGCGTCTTCCCCTGCCCAAAGATTACTTCCGTCAGCCCGTGCCGCAGCGCGCGGTGGTGATCCAGCTTGGCGTACCCCAGGTCTTCAAATGGCAGGTGCCGCATGCGCTCGACGGCCGCGTCCACCGCTGTTGCGCCGTTGCGCACTTCTTCGAAGAGGGTTCGGAGTTGATCCTGATTCATATAACGTAGATCTTCCAAGGATAACTGGTCCGATGATCTGTATTACATATGCATGCCTGCCCTGCGTATTCTTGCCTTGACGGCTCTCTCCGGGGCGGTCGTAAATGCCGGCCGGAATCTGGGCCGACAAGCGGCTGGCGCAAGCGGAGAACGCGATCCGGCTGGCATCGCACGGATACGCGGTCGCGGTGATCAGTTACCGCGTCAGCAGCGAGGGGTTCTTTCCGGCGCGGATCCAAGACTGCACAGCGGCGGGTCCGCTGGCCGCGATCGAAGGCGGACGCATTTAGCTGGATCCGCAGCGGAGTGGCGGAACTGGAAGGAAGTGAAGGCACGTCAACTTGCCTGAACCGCTCTGCTAGGAGGGTCGATGCAGGAAAAGCGCGCGATAGTTCCCTCAATCAAAGTGCGTTAATGGCTGTGCCCGTGGCCTTGATCGGTTTGCCCGCCGATCGCACAGGGCATATCCGCGATCGCACAACGGGTATGTTCAAACTGCACCGTGGTGTGGTGGATCTTGAAACCGCAGAGAACTTCGTTGATCCGCTTCAGGATGGAGTCGCTGGCGGAATGCGGCATGTCGTCAA
>JBBQUE010000637.1:0-2997 GCA_038212805.1 Bryobacterales bacterium
CGGATGGCCAGAACCGGGGACGCGGTTCCGGGGAGTTTGACCGGGGGCAGTATGACACAGTAGAGGAGGTCGCATGGCCGGATGGATGTGCAGCCATGTATCGCCGCCGGATGCTGGATGGCGTCGGACTATTTGATGAAGATTTTTTTGCCTACGCTGACGATGCAGAACTGGGTTTGCGGGCCCGCATTGCGGGGTGGACTTGTTTATACATGCCGGGAGCGGTGGTTCGCCATCATCGCGGCACAACGCTCGGATTACGCTCCACGCGGCGGCTGGAACTCATTGAACGCAATAGGGTTCTGCTGGCCGCGAAGCTCTTCCCCTGGAGCTTGTTGTGGCTAAACGGCGCGTATTATCTGGCCAGGCTGGCAGCGGGAACGGTGGCGGCGGTGCGCGGAAAGGGCGAAGTCAGCAGGCATCCGGGGCTGCGGGGCAAGCTGGCGGTAGCAATGGCGCTGATTCGAGCCGACTTCGCGGCGTTGCTCCTGTTGCCGAAGATGCTCCGAAAAAGGGGGCAGATCAACCGTATCCGCAAGTTGTCGCCAGCCCAGGTCCGCCAGTTGCTCTTCCGGTTCAGGATCTCCTTGAAGGAATTAACCGAGCAGGCGATCTGAAGCCGCTGCCCGTTACCCCTCCAAAACCTATACCAGTGACTGCGCCCCCGCCCGCCGACCCTAAGGCACGCTGCCCCGGCTGCGGCGAACCCGGCGTGCGGACGCTCTTCCAAGGGGCCGACCGGCTTTACCACACCACCACAAAATCGTTTCTGATCGTTGAATGCAAGGGCTGCCGGCTGATCCGTCTGGAGCCGCGGCCTACCCCCGCCGAACTACACCAGTACTATCCCAACGCTTACTGGTACTTTCCGGATCAAAGCGCTTCCGGACGCCTGGAGCAGATCTATCGCCGGTTCGTTCTGCGCGACCATGTAAATTTCGTTGCCCGCGCCTTGCGCGACACGGACGAACGTGGCCTGGTGCTGGATGTAGGCTGTGGCGGCGGGCTGTTTCTGCGGATGATGCGTGAGCTGGGCTATCCAGTGCTGGGCCTGGAAACTTCGCCACAGGCGGCGAAACTGGCCTGGGCAACCAACCATGTTGCGGTGATCTGTGGCGATCTGGCCAACTCGCCGGTGGTAAACGAAAGTTGTGCTGTTGTTACCATGTTCCACGTGCTCGAACATCTGCACGACCCGGTGGGGTATCTCCATTCGGCGCGGGCGCTACTCCGGCCTGAAGGGCGGCTGATCATCCAGGTTCCCAATGCTTCCAGCTGGCAGTTCCTGCTGTTTGGAGAATACTGGAATGGCGTCGATGTGCCCCGCCATTTGATTAATTACCGGCAGCGTGACATTGAGAACCTGCTGGAGTACTGCGGCTTTGAAGTGCTGCGGGACAAGCAGTTTTCGTTGCGGGACAATCCGGCGGGATTTGCGTCCAGCGTCGCTCCCAGCCTTGACCCCATGGCACGGCGCGTCCGCGGGATCAAGGAAAACCGCCTGACCAAAGCGGTGAAAGACCTGCTGTACCTTGGTTTGGTGGCCGCCAGTTTGCCGTTCACCATCTTCGAAGCGGCTTGCGGCGCGGGCTCCACCATCATGCTGGAAGCGAAGCGGAAGTAGCCGGTAGCATCCTTAAGAGATGAGGGTTACGCCGCGCATGAATCTTAATCCGGCAGTTGAGCCGCCTCTCAACCCCGTTTCGCTTTTGCCGTCCACCGGTTCCAACTGCTGCGCAGAATCTTTTTCGGGTGACAAAGGCTTTTCGTGCCGCAACTTCCGGATTTAGGATGAATCATCCAGGTATCCAGCGCTGGCTTCCCGCATTTCTTCGCCGTTACGTCCTGCATTTTGAAGCAACCATAGACGACCGCCTGGCTTCGTTTTCGCAAGAGGTGCCAGTGGGCGCGCTGGTCTTGGATGCAGGCGCGGGCGAGGGCGGACATTCAGTTTATTTCCGGCGGCAAAGGTACCTGGGCGTCGATCTGGCAGTGGGCGATCCACATTGGAATTACGGCCGCCTGGATGCTCTGGCGGATCTTACCGCCCTGCCGTTCCGCTCCGAATCTTTCCATGCCTGTATCAACATCGTGACGCTGGAACATATTTGCGAACCGGCGCGCGCGGTATGCGAAATGCATCGCGTGCTCAATGACGGAGGACGCCTGCTGTTGATCGCCCCGCATGAATGGGAAGTGCACCAATCGCCGCACGATTATTTCCGGTACACTCGCCACGGGCTGGCGTATCTGCTGGAAAAAGCGGGGTTTAGCGATTACACCATAGACCCGGTAGGCGGCTATTTTCGTCTGCTTTCGCGCCGCCTGCTGAATGGATTACAATTCTTCCCGGGCTTGGCCGGGCTGGTCGCCGGACTGGTTGTGGCTCCACCGGCGCTGCTCTTACCGGCGCTCGATTTCCTGGACCGGCGGCGTGACTTTACACTAGGATACGTGTGTGTTGCCCGCAAGGGTAAGAAGGGAGAGCAATGATATGGCAAGATGACGCGATGTTCTGAAATGGATGCCCCTCGGGCCAATGGCTTTGCCCATGGCGCTTCTGGCGGCCGGACCGGGCAAGCTACCTAGCGCCGTGGTAGCGGCCAAAAACGCCAAGGTGACGCACGAGCCTTTTGGCGATTTGCGGGTCTTCTTCGAAGGGCCCACCGATCAGATAAAGATGATGACCGCCGGCAGCCTGATGCTGAAGCCCGGCATGTCCCCTCACCCCCCGCATCAGCATGAGGAAGAAGAGTTTATGGTGATCACCGAGGGAACGGGTGAAATCTCCATGGATGGGAAGATCACCCCGGTTGGTCCAGGTTGCATGATGTTCTCCGCCGCTCATCGCCTGCACGGGATCGTGAATACGGGGAAGGTTCCGCTGCTTTTCTACTATTACAAGTGGAAGGCCTAAATGCAGAAGATCGTGGTGATTACCACTGGAGGGACCATCGAAAAGGTCTACTCCGAGCAGACCGGCAACGTGCAAAACCT
>JBBQUE010000638.1:0-2983 GCA_038212805.1 Bryobacterales bacterium
TTCCTCGATCGGGTTGCTCGCCAGCATTGCCCGTCTCCGCTTCACCGGCGGGACCAGACTAACATCACTTCTTCAGTAGACCCCTCTGAATACGACATTTCTACTTGGCGGGCGATACGACATTTCTATTTGGCGTTGACATGCGCGAATCGCTGGTGAGTTCCATGCGCGGCATCTTCGGCGTGTCGGCCCGCACGCGCGGCGATGTTGAAACGGAGCGAACGGAGCGCGACATTCCCGCCAAATGGGTTGGCATTGCGACGGTGCTGCTGCTTGGCCCGATTACGGCCATCTATTATTACTTCACTGGAAGCTGGGTGTCGGCCGCGGTGGCTGCGGTGGTGATGACGATCACGGGGTTCCTGCTATCAGCGGTCGGCGGGTATTTGGTGGGTTTGGTGGGTAGTTCAAACCAGCCTTTGTCAGGACTCACGCTGTCGGCTCTGATTATCGCGGCTTTGATGATGATTGCGATCGGAGTCACAGGGCTGCGCGGAGTAGCGGCCGTACTCGGGGTAGCTTCGGTGGTTGCTCTCGCGTGTTCCGTTTCCGGTTCGCTCATTCAGGATTTGAAAGCCGGCCACTTGTTAGGAGGGACGCCTTGGAAGATGGAGCTGGTCGAAATCATCACGGTGATTTTGCTCTCCTTCTTTTTGATGGGGCCGATTATCGCGCTGCACGAGGCCAATCTCGCGACGGGGGGAATCGGTGGCCGCGCGCTTCCGGCACCACAGGCGGGGTTAATGGCTCAGCTGGCGAAGGGCATTGTGGGTGGACAGATGGCTTGGGGCCTGCTTGCCATGGGCGCGGCCTTGGGAGTGGTGCTGCTGCTCTGCGGAGCGCGGTCTCCGATGCGGATCGCGGTCGGTATGTATCTTCCGTTCGATACGACTTCGGCGATCTTTGTGGGCGGATTGATGAAATACGTGGTGGACCGCATGGCTGCTCCGTTATCGAGTGAGCGCAAACTTCAAGTTGAGGAGCGCGGGACACTGTTAGCCTCGGGGCTGATCGCGGGAGAAGCGATCGTGGGCATTCTGCTTGCCGTGGTCTTTCTGGCGGGTATCCCGGCGCTGGCCCAATTCGGCTTCTTCCCAGCCTGGGGTGGATGGCTATCGCTGCTGGGGTTCGGCGCGATAGCTTATGTGCTGATTCGAATTCCGGTTGCGCAGTGATGTTGGCGCTGGGATATACTAATCGCACTGTGAAGACCTCGATAATTTGTGCCTTAACGGCGGCGCTCCTGATCGTTTCAGCAGGGGGACAGCAAGCTCCCGAAAGCGCGGCCAAGCCGAAGCTGTATAACACCACTAAGCAAAAGCTCCTCGACGGCAAACAGGTATTCAGCTTCACGCAGTCGAAGTTCGACATAGCTGGTTATTGCGAAGCGGCCAAGCATTTCGATTATGCGTGGTTCGAAATGCAACACAGCACGCTCGAATTCCGCGATATTGAAAAGATGATGGCCGCGTGCCCGCACGCTGGAGCCACACCTATGATCCGGCTGCCGGACGCGCAGGAGTGGCACATTCAGCACGCCACCGATATCGGTGCACTGGGCGTGGTTATCCCCACTGTGGACGATGTCGATCGAGCGCGCGAAGCCGCCAAGTGGGCGCGTTATCCTCCAGTCGGGCGACGTAGCGCGGGCCAGGGGCAGGCTGCGGCCATGTGGGGAATCAACGGCGTGAATTATAAGCAGACCATCAACGACAACATGCTGGTGGTGATCATGATCGAGACACCCACGGGAGTGGCGAACGCCTACGATATAGCCGCCGTTCCGGGGGTCGATGTGGTCATCATCGGGAACAACGATCTGAGTTCTTTCTCGGGCTTTTCGCAGAAGGATGACCGTTACCAGTGGATGGTGACGCAGATCCACGACTCCACGCTCAGGGCCGGAAAAATCTTCGGACAGGCGAATGCCATGTACTATACCGGGCACCCGCTCAGCGCCACGTCAAAGTTCTTCCAGAATGGCCCATCGTTCGATGGCTGGAAACTTCCGGGACAGACAAGTCCGACCGCACCCCCGCCGGGCGAACGCCCATAGTCCTGGGCAGACCAAAACCGACAGCCCGGCAACCTTCCCTGCGTATTCGCGTCTATTCCCAGAATGGACACGATCCTGCGCGATTTGCAGTATGCCTTGCGAGGACTGCGGAACCAGCCCGGGTTCGCCGCGTTGGCGATACTGGCGCTCGGATTGGGTATTGGCGCGACAACATCGATCTTCAGCGTCGTTTACAACGTCCTCCTCAATCCCTGGCCTTACAAAAACGCCGACCGGATCGTTTTCGTTGAAATCCATGACCTGAAGCGCTCCGAGCCGGGGGGCCGAGCGGATTACACCGCTGCGGAATTCCTCGAGTATGCTCGCCAGAACCACGTCTTCGAAGATATGTCAGGTTCAAGCCCGACTGACGTCCTTTACACGACGCGGGAAGGCACGGAGCGGCTGCAGGGCGATGAGGTGACGGCGAACACATTCGATTTTCTGGGCGTTCCGCCGATCATGGGACGGGGGATCGGGCCGGAGGATGGGAAGCCGGGTGCTCCACCGGTGTTCGTGATGAGTTACAAGATGTGGGTCAAGGATTTCAACCGGGACCCCACGCTGTTGGGGCATAGCTTTGTGTTGAATAGCGAGGCGCGAACGTTGGTAGGCATCATGCCCGCGCGTTTTGCGTTCTTCGGAGCCGACCTATGGATGCCGCATAACCCGGACCCAGCCGCATTTGACACGCGCAGGCGGCATTTGGTGCTGGAAGGACGCATGAAGCGAGGCATCACAGTTCCGCAGGTCGCAAGCGACTTCGATGTGATCGCGCATCGCGTGGCGAAGTTGAATCCTGCCCTGTACCCCGGATCGTTCAACATCCGCGTCGAGACACTCACCGATGGGATGGTGGGGCGGTTTCGGACCACTTTAATGGTCCTGATGGCAGCCGTAGCCTTGCTGCTTCTGATCGCGTGCACG
>JBBQUE010000639.1:0-2976 GCA_038212805.1 Bryobacterales bacterium
TATCGCGGATTGCTGGCGTTGGCGGCTGAAACGGGTACGCAGTTGGCGGGGGGCGATTTGTCGCACTCCGCGAAGCTGACCTGCGATGTGGTGGTCTGCGGGTCTGTCAAGCGTGGCAAGGCGCTGCGGCGTTCGGGGGCGCAGGTGGGCGACGCGATTTACGTATCCGGTCCGTTGGGCGGCTGGACGCATAAGCCGCTGATTGTGCCGCGGCTGAAGCTGGGGCGCTCGCTGGTGGGGAAGGCCACGGCTTGCATGGACATCAGCGACGGATTGGCCCTGGACCTGCACCGGCTGTGCCGCGAATCGGCGGTGGCGGCGGAGTTAGACTCAGTGCCCTTACTACCCGGCGCCACGCTGAAGCAAGCGCTGCATGACGGTGAAGATTACGAGCTGCTCTACACCGCTCCGCCCGCCGTGCGCGTGCCGGGAACACGCATCGGAACCGTGACCGCGGGTAAGGCGGGAACAGTGAAACTATTGGGGAAGCGGCTGCCGGCGGAAGGTTATGACCACGTCCATCGTACTTGATTTAATCGACGCATTCCGCCGTTCGAAGACCATGTTCGCGGCGATCGAGCTGGGCATCTTCGACGGTCAACGCCCGGCCGAAGCCAAGGAGCTGAACCGGTTGCTGGAAGCCTGCGCGGCACTTGGGTTGCTGGAAAAGCGCGACGGCGGTTTCGTGAATACGCCCGAAGCCGACCGCCTTCTGCGCAGCGACAGCCCCAACTCCATGACCGGGTACATCCGCTATTCGAATCGCGTGCTGTATCCCATGTGGGGCCATCTGGAGGATGCCGTGCGGGAGGGATCCCATCGCTGGAAGCAGACCTTCGACTTGGAAGGGCCCATCTTTGCGCACTTCTTCCGCACGGAAGACGCCATGCGCGAGTTTCTGCAAGGCATGCATGGCTTCGGGTGCCTGAGTTCTCCTGGCGTTGCCGCGGCGTTTGACCTCAGCCGGTTCACGCACTTCTGCGATCTCGGCGGAGCGACCGGACATCTGGCGCAGGCCATGGCTGAACGCTATCCCGGGATGCAGACCACGGTGTTCGATCTGCCCGCCGTGGCGCGGATCTTTCCCATGGTGACACCCGGCGATTTCTTCACTGACCCGCTGCCCCCCGCCGACCTCTACGGCCTGGGGCGCATTCTGCACGATTGGTCGGAGGAAAAGATTCATCGGTTGCTGGCGCGGATTTACGCCGCGCTGCCCGTGGGTGGCGGGTTGCTGGTGGCGGAGAAGCTGCTCGAAAACATCCCCGCGCACATGCAATCGCTGAATATGCTGATCGTCACTGAAGGCCGCGAACGCACCGCCGATGAGTACAGCGAACTACTCCGGAGCGCGGGTTTCGCGTCGGTGGAGAGCCGCCGGACGGGCACGCCGCTGGACGCCACGCTGGCGATCAAGTGATGTATGCGTTCAGGGACGCTGGACCAGAAGGAACTGGCCGCGGATTCACGCCGATAAACGCTGATAAGAAAAGCCCCGGCACTTCCTTGCTTTGGTCTTATCCGCGTTCATCTGCGTGCATCCGCGGCCAGTTTCATAGCCTTTCGTCCCGTCGCACGGCCGAAGCCCGGCCTACTTGCGCAGGTAGGCGTCGCTGCCGTCGCGCCAATCTTCACGCACGGGCGTGAAATAATCGACACCCACGACGTCGTCCAGGGCCTCCGCGCTATGCGGGACGTGGGGCGGAATCAGCAGCAGTTGGCCAGGGCCGAGCACTACTTCCTTGCCTTCCAGGAAGAACTTCAGGTGTCCGGATTCAATGAACGAAAGCTGCTCGTTCACGTGGCTGTGCATCGGCACGGTGTAGCCCTTTTGGATGTAAACACGCGCGGCGGTCAGGGTTTCCCCGTGAATCACCTGGCGGGCAAAGGAGGGGTTCAACTGCTCCTTTTCGATCTGGTCCCATTGGTAGAGTTGCATCGGTATAGGTTTCAGAGAAATGTTATCACGCCGTGTTAGCCTACCGGACAGATGGATAAATTCTTCCCCGTACGCATAGGATTGGTGGCGCTGGCAAGCTGCCACGGTTTGATGGCGCAACCTACGCTCGAAGCCCGGATGAAGGCGGCCATCGCGGAAGTACAGGGCACGGTGTCGCTGTACGCGAAGAACATGGACACGGGCGAGACCTTTGGGGTGCGGGAGGATGAACGGGTAAGGACCGCCAGCACCATCAAACTGCCGATCATGGCCGCGATCTTCGAAGCCGTGGCGCAAGGCAAGGCACGTTGGACGGATGTACTGCCACTAACAGGCCCGAAAAAAGTTTCGGGCTCTGGCGTGGTGCGCGAGCTTTCGAACGGGCTGCGCCTGCCGATTCGCGACCTGGTGAATCTGATGATCGTGGTAAGCGACAACACCGCGACCAACATGCTGCTGGAGCGCTTTCCGGGGGACGGCGTGAACGCCATGATGGACAAGATGGACTTGGGGCATACGCGTTCCCTGCGCATGATTCTGGGCGATGGCACGGATCTGAAAGCCATTCCCAGCGGGCTCAGCGCGGCCGGCCTGGACCCGGAGAATCAGCGCTATGGCATCGGCGTCAGCACCCCGCGAGAGATGGTGATGTTGCTGGAACGGATTGAGTTGGGCAAGGTGCTGAGCCCGGCGGCATCCAAGGATATGATCGCGATATTGAAACGCCAGCAGTTCAAGGATGGCATTGGCCGGCACGTTACCGACGCGGTTGCCAGCAAGTCGGGTTCGCTCGATCACCTGCGGAGCGACGTCGGAATTGTCTATACCAGAGGCGGCCGGATTGCCCTGGCGATCACCATTGATGACATGCCCGTGATCGATTATTCACCGGATAACATCGGCAACGTGGCGATTTCCAAGCTTACTGGAATTTTGCTGGACGGGCTGAAGCGAAAGCCGTAAGGGTGTTTTACACTGGAAGGTACGGGCCCGTAGCTCATCTGGATAGAGCACCGACCTTCTAAGTCGGGGGTAGC
>JBBQUE010000640.1:0-2976 GCA_038212805.1 Bryobacterales bacterium
ATTACGATTACGAAGGTGGCGAACCAGCCGCAACTCCCGCCGCTGGTTACATTTGGAACAACGCCCTGGCAAAGGGCATCCCCATGCGCAACTATGGCTACTTCGCGAACGCCAAGGCCAACAGCGTTCCGGATGGCCCCCAAGTGGAGAGCCTGCGCGATGCCTCCCTGCGCCCCGTCACCAACATGGATTACCCGCCCTTCAATCTCAATTTTCCCGACGTGAAGCGCGTTCAAATCTTCCTCAAGGATCTGGCCGCCTGGGAGACCTCCGGCCAGATGCCAAAGTTCTCCATCATGCGCTTAGGGAACGATCACACCTCCGGAACAGCCCCTGGGAAGATCACCCCGCAATCGGCGGTGGCGGATAACGACTACGCGCTGGGCCAGCTGGTGGAGGCGGTTTCCAAATCGAAATTCTGGAAAAACACCGCCATCTTCGTGCTGGAAGACGACGCCCAGAACGGGCCGGACCACATTGATTCGCACCGGTCCCCTGGCTTCGTTTTATCGCCCTACACCCGGCGCGGCGTGGTGGATAGCACCATGTACAACACGGTCTCCATGCTCCGCACCATCGAGCTGATTTTAGGCCTGCGCCCCATGACGCACTTCGATGGCGGTGCCCGGCCCATGGCCAGCGTCTTCGCGAAAAATCCGGTGATGACGCCTTACTCCGCCGAGAAACCCCGCATCTCGCTCGAAGACCGCAACCCGGCGGTCTCGCCCACAGCCGCCCGGTCGAAAGAGTTGGATTTACACGATGCCGACCTGAACGACGACGACGAGATGAACGACATCCTGTGGCGGGCCATCAAAGGCACCACGCCCCCCGCGCCCGTCCGGAGCTTCGTCAGCCGATGACGGACTGGGCTGCAATCCGCGCTGAGTTCCCTGCCCTGGCCAAGTGGACGTATCTGAATGCGGCTACCTTCGGCCAGCTCCCGCGATGCGCCACGGCCGCCATCGCCGCGCATTTCGCGCATCGCGACGATCTGGCGTGTACCGATTTCCTGAGCTGGTTCGATGGCGTGGACCACGTCCGGGAATCCATCGCCAAGTTAATCTCATGTACCGCCGCCGACATCGCGTTCGTGGTGAACGCGGCCACTGGTCTGGCGCTGCTGCTGTCCGGCCTGGATTGGCAACCGGGCGATCAGGTGATCACGCTCGAAGACGAATTCCCCAATCAGCTCTATGCTTTAGGCGAACTGGAGCGCCGTGGAGTAGAGGCCATCCACTGCTCCTGGGCAGACCTGCGCGCCCAAGTCACCAACCGCACCCGGCTGGTAGCCTTGAGTTCAGCTAACTACAACTCCGGGTTCGTTCCAGAACTGCAAGAGCTGGCTTCGTTTTTGCGGTCGCGTGGCGTGCTGCTGTATGTGGACGGAACCCAAAGCGTGGGAGCGTTACAGTTCGATGTGGCGCGGGTGCAGCCGGATATGCTGTGCGTGCATGGCTACAAGTGGCTCTGCTCCCCCAACGGGGCTGCCTTCGTTTACGTAAGTCCGGAACTGCGGGAGCGCCTGCGCCCCAACGTGATCGGCTGGCGCAGCCATCACGCTTGGCGTTCCGTGGATAACCTGCACCACGGCGCGCCCGAACTCATGTCAGCCGCTGAGAAATACGAAGGCGGCATGCTGGCCTTCCCGCTGATCTATGCCATGGGCGCCACGGTGGATTTCATGCTCCGGATCGGCCCGCAAGCCATTGAGGACCGCGTGTTGGCGCTCGCGGATCAGGTTCGGGTTGTCCTGCGGGAAGCCGGGGCTGCGGTGCCGGACGGGCGCTCCGCCATCGTGACGGCTCGTTTTGCGAATGCCGACCCATCCCGCATCGCCAGCCAGCTCCGCGAGCGCGGCGTAGTCGTAGCCGCCCGCAAAGGCCAACTGCGCGTATCCCCGCACCTGTACAACCAAGAGGCCGATATCGAAACCTTCGCGCGCGAACTCCGCGCCGTAGTTTGACGCCTGCCCCGAAGAATGATCAAACATACTGTAGAATCAGGGAGCGCAGCCAAGGCAAAGCAAACAAGCCTCAGAATGGAAAATAAGCCGCCCAAGACCACCGATGAGCGTATCGACGTTATCACCATGAACCTCGAACTCCTGAGCCACACGGTCGAGGCCAGAACCGCCAACTCGGTCCGCGACGCCGAAAGCATCCGGACCCTTGCACGCATCGCCGAAATATACGAACGCAGGTTAACCGCACTCGAAGGCGGCAATCAGTAATCAGCCACGTGGCTTGATAACGGCGCCCCACCCGGCGCGGCTTCGGTTTCAGGCATCTCGCTGCGGAGAGAGATTATGCATCAAGCATGCCTCGGTCTTTGCGATCCGAACCAAGTGTTCCAAAAACTGATACCTTTGCCACAACTCCTCGTCCTCAGCAGTGAGACCGCCCAGACGATTCCGGTCTAACAGTTCCTGGATTTGGAGTTTCAATCGCGGCGAGGGTTTCAGATCCAGAACGGCCTCGGGTGAAGGCGGCTCCCTCGAATCCATGCTGGGAACGCGCATTCAATTCGCGAAATCCTAACTCCAGTATCTCGGGCAGGCGTTGCCCGTTCTTGCGCAACCTATCTGCCAAGTCATCGGACTCGGTAAGCGTTATCGCCGACATCTTGCCTAAAACTCAATGCCAGACATTGACAAAGATTGTTATTGCGGCTAGAGTGAAGGTAACAAAGGAGTTTTCTAAATGAATGTTTCTCTGACGCCTGAACTTGAAAACTTCGTCAGCGCCAAGGTCGGGTCGGGCCGCTACAACTCGGCCAGCGAAGTCGTCCGGGAAGCACTCCGTCTTCTGGAAGAGCATGACCGGGCCCGCGCCGCTCAGCTTGGGGAATTTAACCAGGAGCTCGGGCGGCGGCTGGCGTCACTTGACCGCGGCGAGCACGTTGACCCTACGCAATCGCGCGCCAAGCTTGAGCGCAAATCGCAAGAACGCCGGAACAAGCGCGAATGACCGGCTA
>JBBQUE010000641.1:0-2971 GCA_038212805.1 Bryobacterales bacterium
CAGGCGAAGTGCAATTTCCGGGAGTTGGTCCGCGCTGCCGAGCCAGCGCGAAACTGCTCCGGACATTCCGGCACGACTCGTATCTTTGCAGTTTGCCCAACGGCCCAGTGAGGCGGTCTGGGCGAGTCCGGTTCGGGCCTGTCGCGCTCTCACATAGAAACGCCGCGCGCGCTCTTCATCTGCAATGCGGCATCCATTAGGCGCGACAGCCTCCGCCAACTCTTGGCGGGCGAAAGGTGTTAGCCCGATGGCCCGGGTAACCTTTGCTGGTGTCTCGCGGAGCACCCGGAAAAAGTTAACGACTTCTCCGTCAAGATCGTTATAGGTCTCCACTGGTGACGGATCGCGGTTTAGAAGGACAGCGGCCGACCCGGCGAAAGGCTCACAATAATGGTGGCAATCTGGAAGTAGGGGAAGCAGCCAGCTCAAGTGGCTGAATTTTCCGCCATACCATCCGAAGGCGATTAGCTTACCAGTAGCCTTTGCGCGGACTGCTGGACGCGTCTGAATCGGAGAGGCCGGCCGTCCCATGTTAGTTCCCTCTATTGTGCACGATTCTCCGAATAGATGCCCCTGCCGCTCCGCCACATTCTCTTATCGGTGCGCTGACGCATTTTCAGCACGCCGTAGCCGATCTGCCCGTGAATTTCTTCGTCGGGTCGCGCCACGTCTCCGCCACCGAACCAGACCCGGATCTCACCGCCTTCTACCAGAACACTTGGGTCGCAGAGCACCTTCGAAGCCCACGGCTGCGGGCCAGAGAAAACCTCGGGGCGCTTTTCCCAGTGGACCCCGTCAGTTGAGCGTGCCATCCCCAGGCGGCGATTCTCGGTGTGGTCCCGCCCCGTGTAGAGCATCCAGTAGAATCCGTTCGAGATCCACACCGCCGGTTCGCCCAGTCCGTTCTCATCGAAATTACCGAACGAACCCAATTCCAATACAGGGTTGGAGCGCAGCTTGGTCCAGGTAATTCCGTCAGTGGAGGTGGCCGCGCCCAGGCGCTGCCGTTGGGCCCGATCCATCCCCAAGTAGAACATGTACAGCCGGCCTGAAACATCGATCACATAGGGGTCGGCTACGCCCCACTCATCCCAACTACCGTACGGACCCAGGTCAAGGACCGGCTGCGCTTCTTTTTTCCAAGGGCCCCAACCCGAACTCGCGCGTGCCAAACCTATTCGGGGAGGTTTACCGGCCTGATAGTAATAATCTAGACCCTTCTCGATCGTGGTGTGCTCGATCACCGTCCCATTGCCCGCGATGTAGCTGCCTTCCCACGTCGCGGGATCCGGTCCTAGGATTTGGGTTCGTTTTGTCCACGAGATCCCGTCTACCGATGTGGCCGCCCCGGTTCGCCAAGTCTTGCCATCAAAGCCCGAGTAGAGGTTGAGGTAACCTGCCGCGATCTTGATGACGGAGGGATTCAGGACGTCGTGCGAATCCCAGGCGCCCGGCAAGCCCGGACTCAACACCGGCAACTGCCGCGGCTTCCATTCGATAGTGAGCGGCTGGGCATTGCCGGATTGGGCAGGGAGTTGAAAATCGGCATAGCGGGCGCACCCGGTCAGCATCAGGACGGCCGCAGCTAGACCTGCGTGTGCGGCACCAGTCACGAGGCTAATCGGATTCTGAGGCCTACGCCTTGTCCCGGCTTTGAATCGAGCATCATCTCGGCGCCCAACGTGCGAACCCGCCGCTTGATGCTGGTGGGCCCTAACCGCAGCATATCCAGCTCTTCGAGCGAATAACGTCCGCTGAATGGAAATCCGTGTCCATTATCTTCGATCAGGATCTCGAGAGCCTTTTCGGTTCGTTCAATAGTTACCGCCACCCGGGTTGCGGAGGCGTGCTTTTGCACGTTGTACAAAGCCTCCCGGACGATCTGCAGGATTTCCAGTGAAATCTCAGGCTCGGTCGGGTCCAGGAACTCAGAGCTGACAAAGGAGGCCGGGATTCCGCTGTCTTTTTGAAACTGCTCAACCACTCTTCGCAGCGTGGCGTTCAGGCTGCCATCCACATCGACCGGGCGCATGCTACGCACAAAAGTGCGTAGCTCATTCACCTGCCCCTTGGTTAGCTGTTGCAGTTGCTCGAGTTCTTCCATAGCTCCGCCTTGGTTACGCAAAAGCAGCTTTTTGATGAGCTCCAGACGCATCTGGAAACCGATAAAGCTTTGCAGGGGACCATCGTGAAAATCGGCCGCGATCCGCTGGCGTTCCGACTCCCGCGATTTCTCGGCATCGTACCTGTGCAGCACGCTCTGGCGCGACGCGCTCCCTACCCGATCTTCCAGAAAACCGTGCTCGATCGCAATGATAGACCCCAGGATACCGGCTGAGACCAACGCCGGTAATAAGATGCCGCTGTGTACAGGCTGCAGGAAATTCACTAGAGCGATAGAACCGGTCGCAATGAATAACGCCTTCCACCAATCGTGCAGCACTACCGCGGCGAGCAGCAAGTAAGCGTAGAAGACCGCGCTAACCCAGTAAATTAAAGGTGCATTGCTACTCAGCGATAAAAAGAAAAATAGCGTATCCAGAGCGAGCGCCAACAAAGCGTAGCCGCTATCTTCAAGGCCCTTCCAGAGCAGCGCAATCAACGCATAGATTGTGAAGGCTGCAAAAAGGACGCCATTCTCCGTTACGGCGAAGTGCGAATTCACGAGTTCGACTGCCAGGCAACTTAGCCCCAGGACCACCCGAGTGATCCGGAACAGCCGTTGCCAAATGTAAGGAAGCATTTGGGAGTTACGTAGTACTTATCGGTGTTGGCTCCATATATTCTAAGCCTCTACCGATTTATGTGCAGGAATAACTGCGTTTTATCTATACTGGGTATGTGCTTGACTCAGGTAGCCCCAACATGTAGTGTGGGGAAGTGGAAGATTATCCTCGGAACCTGAGCGAGTTTGAGGTCCGATTTGCCAGTGAAGACGCATGTCGGGAGTATCTGCGCCAGCTTCGGTGGC
>JBBQUE010000642.1:0-2963 GCA_038212805.1 Bryobacterales bacterium
AATGAGATCGTCGTTTTTGGCGTTGTCACCCGGATTTTTATCGTCCTGCACAATCCCACCTGTGATAGTACCCACGCTCAAGAAGGCGATCGCGTGGCCAAGTTCATGGAGAAGTGTTGACAATTTGTCTCGGTCCGTTCCCGAATCCCACACAGGCTTCAGGATTCTAGTAATCGCATTCTGATAAAAGAAACCAGGAGGGAACAGGCTGATCCGCAATCCTGATCCCTTAGTATCGGCATCTGGAGGCTGGGTACGGCTGGGGATTTGGTCGACAAAATACCACTGAATGCGCCGAGAGTTGAAAGCTGCTGTGGGATCAATCACATTCTTTCCTCCGAACAACCCTTTGCAGTCGGCGTTAGCGAGGGCCCTAAGGGCGAGAGTGATGACCTCAGTAAACGTACGGCTCTCCTCATTTTCCGTGCTGGCGCCATCGTTTCTGGTCCCAACATCCACTTCCTCTAAAGTGCCAGTGCTATTCTCGCCTCCGCCACCTCCGGGGTGGCCGGGCTCATTGTCTCCATGAAGGGTGTTTGTATCGGGGTCCCACCAGTCGAGTCCCTTTGGATCGTGCCTGTTGATCGAGTCGCCTCCCACGTATCCATAACGATTCCAAGTAATAGGATCAGATGGACCCGCGCTTGCGCGGTAAGGATCAGGAGTGGTGAACCGGGCTAGGCTGCTGGAATAGTAGCGCTGATCGGCGTAATCTAGACTCGTGGCGGAATCGCGGAAGTAAGTGGCGAATTTCCAGGTGTCGTTGGCGGGATTGCCAGGTTTGTTCTCGCCGTAGGGGTAGAACTTTCCGTTCGTCGAGCCCAGGCGGTCCATCGGTGCTATGCGGCGCGGGCTGAAGTAGGTTTCTTGCGAGATGGTTGCGGCGCTTAAGTAGGGGGTCGGGTTGTACATCAACGTGACTTGGTAAGCTGCTAGGCGCTTGCCGTTGATACCGTAGAAGTACACCTTGTAGGTGCTGGCGTTTCCGTTGGAATCGGTGTTGCCGTCCCAGGCCCAGACTCGTTTGTTTTGCGAATCATAGGCGTAGTAGTTATAGCCTCCGCCTAGTGGCGTGGCCTGGGTCATGCGGTTTTCAAGCGTCGTAGCCCATGCCTCCGTTTGGCCCCAGGGTCATGTTGCCGTGGGCGTTGTACGCGTATTGGGTGCCGACGAGCCGGTTCGTGGTTGCGCTCGCACTTACGTGCATCGTCGGGGCGCTGCCTGCTATGACGTTCTTGCCGGTCAGGTTTCCGTACACATCATAAGTATAGGTCTGGCCCCAGGTTTGTGTGCCAGTCGGTGCGCACCCGGCGTTTGTACCGGTGGTCTACGCATTGGCCGCCGCCATGCTTTCCTGCCTGACCCGGCTCCACCGTGTTGATCGCCCGGAAACAAGAGTGGATTTACCGAATCGCCGCGCCCTCTGGGTCTATCGCCGGTTCTCGGGGCCGCGTGGTAGAATCCAAAAGTGCGGCAACCCCTTGTAGGACTGGAACTTGCGGACCTTGCGGGAGTCCTGGGCGAGCAGCTTCCGGCATTTCGCGCGCGTCAGCTTTACGAAGCTGTGTATCGCACGCGGGTAGACCAGGTAGATGCCATTTCCACGCTGCCGGCCGCGCTGCGAGCGGATCTGGCTGAGCGCCTGACGCTGGGCCTTCCCACACAAAGCAACCGCTACCAATCCGTCGACGGCACTTGCCGCTATCTGCTTGGTCTCGAAGATCAGCGCACCATCGAAGCTGTCCTGATGCCCGAGACCGGCCGCGATACCCTGTGTATTTCGAGCCAAGTGGGATGTCCCGTAAACTGCAAGTTTTGCCTGACCGCGCTGATGGGGCTGGAGCGGAATCTCACCGCTGGCGAGATCGTGGGGCAGGTTTTATTCATCTTGAAAGCCCACCAGTTGTCGGCCGATTCCGACCGGATTAACATCGTGATGATGGGCATGGGGGAGCCGCTGCTCAATCTTCCCAACGTGCTGAAGGCCACGCGGCTGCTGACAGACCCGGAAGGCATTGGCATCTCTCTGAAACGAATCACGCTATCCACTTCCGGAATCATTCCCAAAATCGAGGAGTTGGGGCGCGAACCGGTCCGGCCTAAGCTGGCGATTTCCCTGAACGCATCCAGTGAGGAACAGCGCCAGGAATTGATGCCGATCACGCGCAAGTATCATTTGAAAGATCTTCTGGAGGCATGCCGGGCGTATCCGCTGCGCCCCTGGGAGAAGCTGACGTTTGAGTATGTTCTGTTGCGCGACGTGAACGATACCGATGCCGACGCCCGCCGCGTGGTCCGTTTACTGGCGAATCTGAATTGCAAGGTGAACCTGATTGCGTTGAATCCCGGCCCTGGAATCGATTTCGGCACGCCCGAACCCGAACGGGTGGATTCGTTTCAACAAATTGTCCGGCGCGCCATCCCGTGCTTCTTGCGGAAGCCCCGCGGCCGCGACATCTTCGCCGCCTGTGGTCAACTGAAGCGAGTAGAAACGGTGACGATCGAGATGGCAAACTCCCGTTAGCTGGTCCGCCAGGCCACATCCGCTCTGAATGAGATTCCACACCTCCAACTTTTTTCAGAAGGCCTACCTGCTTACGCTTTGTGCCTTTCTGCTGGCGGGTGCCGTCTCGCTGGGCATCCATTGTGCATTCGCCATCCGGGCACCCTTTGAGCTGGATTACGCGGAAGGCGTTCTTCTCTGGCAGGCGCAGCATGTCGTCAATCTGGAGTCTGCGTTCCGGAGCTTGAACGAATACCCCTACGTATCCTTCATGTACCCGCCCATTTATCACTATGTGGCGTATTATGCGCAGGGCCTGGCCGGGGGCTTGCTCGCGGCTGGCCGATGGGTCTCGGTGCTATCCGCGCTCGGCATCGCGTTGCTGGTGGGGTTCCAAGCCTGGTGGGCCGTCCCCCGCCGCGTTGGGATCTTTCTGCGCGTGGGCACGGCGGTTGCTTCC
>JBBQUE010000643.1:0-2962 GCA_038212805.1 Bryobacterales bacterium
TCCACCCAATCCATGCCGGGCTGCAGGACGTAGCCGGCGGTGTGCTTGGTGGTGTTGGGGATGGGGAGGGCGGGGACGGGGAAGTCGATGGACTGGCCGCGTTTCCAAGTCTGGATGGATCCGTCCATCAGGGCGACAGTCAAGGCGCGGACGTGTTTGCGGGTGCTGCCGTGGCGGAAGCTGCGGGAGCCGCTGGCGTTGGTGGCGATGCTGCCGCCCACGCTGGCAGTCCATTCAGTGGGGTCGGGTGCGTAGAACTGGCGGGTGGCGGCGGCCGCGGATTGCAGGTCGTTCAGCGAAACGCCCGCGCCCGCAAAAACGAAGCCAGGGTGGACGTCCAGCCGTTGGAATTTCTGCAGGGAGAGCAGCAGTCCCGAAGCGGGAACGCGACCTCCGGTGACGCCCGTCCCCGCGCCCGATAGCGTGACGGGGACATTTTCGCGATTGGCGCGTGCCAGAATCTGCTGGACTTCGGCGGCGGTCCGGGGGGTCAGGATCTCGTCGGCTTGTCCGGCAAAGCCAGACGCGTCTTCTACCGCAACCACTTAAACCTCCAGAATGACGGGCATGATGAGCGGACGCCGGGAGGTCTGCTTGCTGAGGAAGCGTTTGAGGTCTGACCGGATTTTCTCCTGCATGACACCCCAATCGGTACGCTCCTCCGCGCTGGACGATTCGAGTGTCCGGCCCACGACTTGGCGGGCTTCCTGCAGCAACTGAGAGCCGTCTTCGAACGAAACGAAGCCACGGCTGACGATCTCAGGCAGAGCCTCGGTTTTGCCGGAGTGCTTGTTGATGCAGATGATGGGGATGACGAAGCCGTCTTCGGAGAGATGGCGGCGGTCGCGGATGATGATGTCTTCCACCACTTCGTCGAGCGAACCAGAATCGATGCAGATACGGCCGACGGGAATTTTGGGTCCGCGGCGCGCGCCTCTCTCATCGATCTCCAGCGACTCGCCGGTCTCCAGCACGAAAGTATCTTCCAGGCCTGAACTGCGCAGGTGGGAGGCCATGGAGGCGTGCTTGGCCATCTGGCGGTACTCGCCGTGGACCGGGACGAAATAGCGGGGGCGAACCAGGTTCAGAATCAGCTTGAGCTCTTCCGCGCTGCCGTGTCCGGAGACGTGCACGGGCGGATTCATGGACCCATAGATTACCTCTGCGCCGCGCTTGGCGAAGTGGTTAATCATGCGGTAGATGCCCTTTTCGTTACCGGGGATGATGCGGGAGCTGAGCACCACCGTATCGTTACGCTCCACGGTGACGTTCTTGTGGTTGTCCACGGCCATGCGGGAGAGGGCCGACATAGGTTCGCCCTGAGTCCCGGAGGCCAGCACCACTACCTTATTAGGCGCGGTGGACATGATGTCCTGCGGGCGCAATAGGATGTTATCGGGGATGCGCAGGAACCCAAGGGAGTGGGCGATCTCCGTGGTGTTGTTCATGCTGCGGCCCAGGAAGGCGACTTTGCGGCCGTATTCATGGGCGAGTTCCAGGATTTCCTGGAGCCGGTGGATGGACGAACTGAAGCACGAAACCACTAAACGGCGCTCAGCGCGATAGAAGATTTCCTCGAGGCGCGGACGGACGGCACGTTCGCTTTCGGTGTAGCCGGGCCGATCGACGTTAGTGGAATCCGACATGAGCAGCAGCACGCCGCGCTTGCCGTATTCGGCGAAGGTGTGGAGATCGAACAGGACGTTGTCGGTGGGGGTGGGGTCGACTTTGAAATCGCCGGTGTGGATGATAACGCCCAGCGGGGTGGTGATGGCCAGGGCCACGGCGGCTACGATGGAATGGGTGACGTGGATAAACTCGATGGTGAACGGGCCGAGCTCAACTTTTTTGCCGGGCTTGACGATGTTGAGCTTGGCGGCATCGAGCAGATCATGCTCTTCCAGGCGGCGCTCCACCATGGCCAGGGTGAATTCCGTGGCGTAGACCGGGATGTTGATCACGCTGAGGAGGAACGGCACACCGCCGATGTGATCCTCATGGCCGTGGGTCAGGATGAGCCCGCGCACCTTGCTGGCATTCTTTTCGAGGTACGCGAAATCGGGCGTGACGATGTCGACGCCCATGAGTTCGGCGTCGGGAAACATCATCCCGGCGTCTACAACAATGATGTCGTCACCATAGCGAATCGCCATGGAGTTCATTCCGAATTCGCCCAAGCCACCCAAGGGCACGATCTGTAACTTACGATCTGGCATTAGCTTTAAGGGTAGCACCCAGGGCCAGAAGAGCTTAGGGGCGTCTCTCTTCGCGGGCCTTACGGAAGCGATCCGCTTTGTCGTTAGCCGGGTTCCATTGCGGCATACTTACGCTGCTGGCCAAGCCCACGACGGCCACGGCGGCCATGCGGTCCACCTTGGCCATGTTCTCGAAATCCACTTTGGGCCAGTCGTCGCCGGTGCGGTGGTAGTCGGAAAACTGGTAGGCGACGGCCAAGGTATGGGCGGGGACGCCGGCTTCGGCCAGGCTGTAATTGTCGCTGAAGGGGAAATACAGATCGCTATTGCTATCGTGCTTATGAATCTGGATGCCGGTGAGCTTGCCCGCGGCCTTTACGTATTCGCCGACGCCAGAATAATCGGAGCCGGTGAGCGAGGCTTCTTCGCGCTGCTCGCCATCGCTAGAGTCGGTGCGGCCAAGCTGTTCCAGGTTCAGGCCGGCCACGGTTTGGGACAGGGGGAATGCCGGGTGGCGCACGTAGTAGCGCGAGCCCAGGAGGCCTTTCTCTTCCCCGAAGAAGGCGGCGAAGACGATGGAGCGCTTGGGGCGCTCTTTGAGGCCGGCGAGCGCGTTGGCTATTTCGATGACGGAGACGGTGCCGCTGCCGTCGTCGTTGGCTCCGTTGTGCTGCGCGCCCAGGTGATCGTAATGGGCGGTGAGCAGGACGCAGGTGTCTTTGAGGGTAGGGTCTGAACCGGGCAGGATGGCGATTACGTTGCGCACG
>JBBQUE010000644.1:0-2956 GCA_038212805.1 Bryobacterales bacterium
TCCGCTTCCGGAGAGCCTTCATCGGCCAGCGCCGATTCCACTTCTCCAAGTTGAATTAAGAAGTTCAGCGGGCAGGTCTCGCCTTTCAAGTCGGACGGATTCACCCGGCGCTTGGGCGAGCGGAACACCGTCACGACGCCTCCCAGAACGGGCGAAAACTCACGATCTGCTGGTAGGCCTGGTCAAAATCCCCCTGAAAACAAACGGCACGATCGTCTAAATACACCTCAGCGGGAATCTTCTGGTCCGTAACTCGATCTACGTATTGCGATAGGCCGTTTTCCACAAGCCATTTTCCTGCCCACTCATGCCAGCGGCAAGTAAAAATGCAAACGGTAAAACCAGCCTCGTTCAGCCGCGCCAGGAACTCTTTAGCGCCGGGACGCGCCGGATGGAAATACTCAGGCGCACGCCACGTATCGAAGAGATTTAACACGCCATCCAGATCCACGCACACCACAGGTTTCGGGTTAACGGCGGCCAAGCAGCGCCTCCAGGTCGGGCTTGGAGGAGAGCAGTTGAATCGCTTCGCGATAGCCGTGCAGTGTGCCCACGTCGACATAAGCCGACCCGGCCCGTACACCAAACGCTTCCCCGCCCCTGGCCATCCATGCATTTACCAACGTGCCGATATACTCATCCTCCTTGTTCCGCGCCAACCACAGAGCATGCAGGTCGTGCAGCGTAGCCCCCGGCATCTTGAAGGCTCCCCAGATCCAATACGAGTTGGCATTCTCTTTCTTGACCTGAATCTCGAGCACGCGATCATGCTCATCGGTGATTACGGCATCGAATTTTTCCGGGTGCTGCACCGGGAAAAGCAGGAACGAAAGCGCACCATCCGGAAGCTGGGCCAGCGCGTCTTCTGGGAACCAAATCGTATCCGGCAGGCCGATGCATACAGTCTCGTCGCGATGGATCATCGGCAAGGCCCGGAAGATGGCATCGCACAGTCCGGCGGGCCGGGGCTGCACGGCATAACAGACATCCGCGCTGTAGACACGCGCCCCATAGTACTCAAGAATGTCCGACTTTCCCGGCGAGATTACGAAACAGATACGGTCCGCGCCGCCCCGGATCATGCGCTCAACCAGATACTCGCTCACCGCGCGCGGGCGCTCGATTCCGTCTTCTTCCCGGCTGCCCACCGGCAGCAATTCTTTCGAAAACGCTAGCGGCTGAATGCGGCTACCAATCCCAGCAGCCGGAATTATGCCCCACATACAACGCCTCTGCTGGCCACGGCATTTTCAAAATCGCGGGCACGAATCGCGGCGGTATGACAATCGAGCGTGCGCTCACGGGCGCGCTTGGCGATCGTCGCCAGTTCCGCATTGGGTAAACGAATCGCATCGATGGCGTCCTGAGCAGTACGCGCAATGAGAATTTCGGAGCCAGGCTTAAAAAACTGATCCAGCCCCTCCCAGGAATCGCTCAAAATCGGAACACCGCAGGCAGCCGCTTCGAATAATCGACCGGACGGGCAGTAGCCTCGCTCAGCCATGGCCCGCCGCGTAACGTTCAAGGTAAGCCTGCTTGAAGAATAGAAAGCGGGATGGTCCGCCGGCGGTAGGTGTTGCACGAAAAATATGTTCTGAGTCCACGGAAACTCGCCCGGATACATCGCTCCTCCAATCAGAAAGCGCCGGTCCACCAGCGTGCGCGCCGGATCGACAAAAAGCTGCTCCAAAGACGCCTGGCGATCCTCGGCGTAAGTCCCGAGATACGATAAGTCAGACCGAAAACGCGCCACTGGGTCAACCGGGTAGTAATGATCCGGATCCACGCTTCCATAGAGAGGTTCAACCCGGCTTGCTCCCAACCGGGTCTGCAGCTCGGAAATCGCGCTCCCGCCGGTGTAGCTGAAGACTAGGTCGAAATCGCGCAGACCCCGCGGACCTATGTACGGCACAGGCTCGCCAGACTCCAAACGATTCAGAGTGACCGGTGTGTCTAAATCGTAGAAACAAGACAGGCCTACGCCTGCACTCAACATCAGATTTCCCGCCGCAACAGCATCCGGGCAATATGATGTAACAATCCCCACATCCGCGCTCTGGAGTTGTATCTTAGCCTCGCGAATCGCCGCCTCCCAGGAAGGATACAAATGCAAATAACCTCCTGGAATGTCCGTCAGATCCCGATGGTTCGCATAATAAGGAACGTCGCGTTCAAAAAAATGAACTTGGTGGCCTCGCCGGATCAGTGCCCCGCAAAGCGCACGCCATAAAGTCGCGTGGCCATTGCCCCAAGAGGAACTGATCGATAGCCCAAAGATGACGATCTTCATTCTCAGCTAGGTACTTACCAATTTAGGACGCTGGCCTCACAGGGCTGTTTCAGGAAATTAGAATGGAAGTTGACCACTTTTCTTCTGATTCGACACGGTTTAACAGACGCGGTAGGACGGCATCTCACTGGTCGCCGGCCAGGGGTTTTCCTCAATGAAACGGGACGCGCACAGGCTGCGGGCCTCCCGAAACGCCTGGAGCGTTGGAACATTGATGCCCTCTACAGCAGCCCCTTGGAACGCACCATGGAGACTGCCGGGGCAGTGGCGGACCACCTCGGACTCAGCGTCACGCCAAACCCGGCATTCGCGGAATTTGATTTTGGGACTTGGTCGGGCATGTCCATCGCCGACCTGGACCTACGGGAGGATTGGAAAACTTTCTGCCAGTTTCGCAGCAGTACGCGCGCGCCCGGTGGGGAACTCATCACCGAAGTCCAGACCCGGATGGTGACGGCTCTGGCCGAACTCAGCTCAAAGCACCAAAACCAGACAGTAGCGGTCTTCTCCCACGCCGACGCGATTAAATCGGTTCTCCTGCACTACCTGCCGGCACCCACCGACAACATCAACCGGCTAGTGATCGACCCAGCTTCCATCAGCGTAGTGACTTTATACCCATGGGGTCCGCTCATCTCAGGGATCAATCTCTAATCGGGGTGTAGC
>JBBQUE010000645.1:0-2954 GCA_038212805.1 Bryobacterales bacterium
GCGATGGCTTGCGGCTGCGCGGTGGTGGCTTCGAATGTGGGGGGTAATCCGGAACTGGTGCAACCGGGACGAACCGGCTTGCTTTTCGAGCGCGGCAACGCAATGGATCTGGCGGACAAGCTGAAACTTTTGATCGGCAACCCAATGCTGCGGCGGGAGCTGGCAGCGGCTGGCCAGAAACTGATCCATGAAAACTATTCGGCGGAGTCCGCGGCGGCCCGGATGGGTGAGATCTATAAACGCCTGCTGAGCTAGACTAGCCGTCCATCCCGTGCCCGCAGGAATCGCAAACCGCAAACTGCGGCGAGTTCGGCATCCGAATCCGAATCCCCGATCATCAGCGAACCCGCCAAATCGATGTCCCATTTGGCTTGGGCGGCGCGCACCAGGCCGGGCTTGGGCTTGCGGCAATCGCAGGTTCCGGAATGATGGGGACAGGCAAACACGTCATTGATGCGAGCGCCGGCGGTGGCCAGTTCGCTCACCATCCTACGATGAATCTCCGCCAGGCTGGCCTCCGACATGCGCTCCAAGGCCACGCCCCGCTGATTCGTAACCACGATCACCAGAAAATCCAGAGCGTTGAGGATCCGGATCCAATCCGCGACGTTCGGCAGAAACTGGAACTCGTCCCAGTTCCGGACGTACTCGCCCTCCGGCATCTTCACGTTGATGACCCCGTCACGATCCAGGAATACGCAGCGCCGGCTCAAAAGCGGTCGTTCCCTATGTACACGATCTTGCTGCCCTGCGGATCCAGCGAGAATTGCACCTCTTTCAGTTCCGCCAGTTCCTCGCGCAAACGGTCCTGAAGATGCGGCTCACAAAAGAACAGCAGGAATCCCCCGCCCCCGGCGCCCAACAGCTTTCCACCCAACGCGCCCGCGTTCAATCCCCTCTGGTAATACTCATCGATCTTAGGATTACTGATCGACGACTCCACCGACTTCTTCAGTTCCCAGGCCTGATGCAGCAGGTGGCCAAAGACATTCAGATCGCGTCCGGACGTGAGTACATCGCGCAACTCCCGCGCAATCTCACACATCCGGCGCAGCACGGCCAGCTTGTTGGCGGTGCCGGCTTTCTGTTTCGAGAGCACCGAACTGGCATCGCGCGTCAGACCGGTAAAGAACATCAACAGACGACGGTTCAATTCCCGGCGGGTTTCCACCGGACAAACCACGGGATCGACGAATACCGTGCCGTCCGGGTTGAACTGAATCATCTGCAATCCGCCGTAAGCGGCAATGTACTGGTCCTGCTTCCCGATAGGCTCATGCAGCCGTTCGATCTCAATCTGGCAGGCTTGGGCAGCTAGACGTTCGGCGGTAACCACCGTTCCCTGCATGGCATAGAGGGCATGCAGCAGTCCCACCGTAAAGCTGCTGGAGGAACCCAGCCCGCTCTGGGCCGGCAGGTCGGCCATTGAGACTACCTCCAGGCCCCGCTTGACGTTCAGCGCGCTCAGGCATTCGCGCACAATCTTGTGGTCGATTTCGGAAATGGTATCGGCGTGTTCGGTACGGGAATAACTGATGCGGAAGTTGTCCCCAAAGTGTTCCTTCACGGCCAGATACATGTACTTATCGATGGTGGTGGAGAGCACCAGTCCAGGCTCATGGGAATAGAAAGCCTCCAGATCCGAGCCGCCGCCCGCGAAGCTAACCCGAAAAGGCGTCCGGGTGATGATCATGGCGTGAGAAGCTCCCCGATGACCTTGAGCCGGTCTGGCGTTCCGATGTCGTAAAACCGCTCGGTGGTCACGTGCGCGATCAGGCGGCGGCTGGCAATCAGACGCGGGAAGATTTGCGTCTCCAGCGAAACCGCGCCTTCAGCCGGGATCAGGTCCACCATGCTCCGGCGGAACGCGAGTACCCCCGCCTCCACGTAGGACAAGGGGTCCGGAGAATCCTTCGCATATCGAGTCACATGAAAGCTATCGTCAATTTCCACGTTACACTTTACAGTGGTATCGCCCTGGCGGTTATCATAAACCACCAGCAGCCCTTCGGCGCCGGAATTTTCCAGCTGGCGCAACGGAAGGGTGTAGTCGATCGGCAAATACGAATCTCCGTAGATCAGCAAAAACGAATCGGCCAACAGGTGGTGGGCCAACCGGAGTGCCCCGCCCGTACCCACCGGACTAGCCTCACGGGAGTAGGCGATACGCAGCCCCATCCGTGCGCCGTCTCCAAAATGCTCCTCAATCTGTTCGCCCAGATATCCGGTGAGCAGGAGAATATCGCGAACGCCCTGCCGCTCCAGCAGGCGGAGTTGATGTTCCAGGTACGGGGCTCCCGCCACGGGCACCATAGGCTTGGGCACGGTCTTCGTCAGCGGCCACAGGCGCGTACCCAGGCCACCGGCCAGAATGGCAGCCTGCATGGTTAAGCCGCCGCCCGCATGGTGGCAAGCGTGGTCTGAATGGCCCTTTCCACGGCCTGCTCGGAGTTCAGTTTGGCCTTCCAACCCAGCTGATTGATGGCGGAAACATCCAGGCGAAAGCGCGGTACGTCGCCAGGCCAACCGCCCGCTCCGCCGGTAAACGCATAGCGGACGTGCGCTAGACCCATGGCTCGTACCACCATATCGGCGATGCGGGTTACGGGCAGCCAGTCGTCACAGCCCAGGTTGAAAACCTGCAGGGGGGCGTGCGCGTGCTCCACCGCGAACAGCATGGCCGCCACGCATTCCTCGCTCAACAGGTACGATTTCGCTTGCTGGCCATCGCCCAGAATCGTCAGCGTCTCCGGGTTATCGCCCAGGCGGCTGATGAAATCCCCGATCACGGTACGGCCCTTCTTCCGGACCTTCGGCCCCACGATGTTGGCGAAGCGAAAGACCCAGCACTCCATGCCGAACAGGTTTCCAAAGGCCGAGATCATGCCTTCGCATGCCAGCTTGGTTGCGCCGTACAGGGAAATCGGCTGCGGGAAGAAAACGCTCTCCGGGAT
>JBBQUE010000646.1:0-2952 GCA_038212805.1 Bryobacterales bacterium
AGAAATTGCCAGGGTGATGGCTAATCGAATCATATGGGGTTTACCTCAATACCGGTAACTGAACGTAGTAGTCACCGCAACCAGCGGACCGCTTACTCACGGGCGCGGCTCGGAAACAGAGTGGATTTACTGGGTTGTCCAAAATTGAGTGGTCCAAAGTGCTTTACCTCGCCCTCTTTTCGCCAGTACCGTCGAATCGTTCAATCGCTATGGTTTTGCCATCGGGCGACCAGCCTAGCCCATAGACCCAGTCAGGTTCCGGGTACGCGCCTGCTTCGCTGAGATCCGCCGCGTGGAATACTTTGACGGTGCGGTCCGCGGAGGAAGAAACCAGCAGCGCGCCATCGGGCGACCAAGCCAGGCGCAGAATTGCATCTTCATGGGCGATCAGAGTGTGCAGCAGCGTGCCGCTCTTGTCGCCCAGTTCCCAGATGCGGATGGATTTATCCAGCCCGCCGGCTGCCAGCAGCTTGCCAGTGGGGTCCAGCGCAATGGCGTTGATGCCGTCTTGCGGCTCGGATAAAGTGTAGAGGCGTTGGGCCGTGGCTACATCCCAGATCTTTATGGTTCGATCCGCCGCGCCTGAGATCAGGCGCTTGCCATCGGGGGTAAACGTCAGCGTGTAGATGGCGTCGATATGATCTTGAAAGGTCCGAATCTCCTGGCCCGTGCCCACATCCCACAGCTTGATGACTTTGTCGTAGCCGGCGGTTGCGATGGATTTGCCGTCGGGTGAGAAGGCAACCGCGTAGAGGCAATCGGAGTGGCCTTGGATGGTTCTGAGCACGGTGCGGTCCGCTACGTTCCAGATCTTGACTTCGCCGGACCGGCCCGGGAGACCGCCCGCCGCCGCCAGGAATTTACCATCACGTGAGAAGGCGACCGCCCGCACGGCATCGGCGTGGCCGTTTAATTGGTACGCGTCTTGCATGGTGGCGGCGTTGACGAGCCGGACAATTTTAAAACCCGCCAGCGCGACCAGCTTTCCATCCGGCGCATAGGCCAGGTCAAACACCTGCGGCTTCAGGCCAGCCTGGGGGGCGATGGGCGGAAGGGATTTCGTCTTGGCAGGCTCCGCGCCCCCGATGGCTCCGGCGTCGATCCATGCCCGGATGGCTTCGATTTGGTTGGACGAAAGCTGCGTGGAGTTCATCGGCATGGCTGGGGTAATCTTACCGGTGATCATCAGGTAGAGGCGGCTTTCCTGGCTCTTGCCTGGAACCACTGCCTGGCCGGTGCTGCCGCCCTGCATCAGGCCCGCGTAGGTTTCAAGCGACAGGCCACCCATCTTGCCTTTGGCCAGATGGCAGCCACTACAGCGATCGGCCAGGATGGGCGCGACGTCTTTGGTATAGGTGGGGTCCGCCGCGGAGAGCATGGGCGCGAACACAATGAATAACGAAGCCAGGGGTCGCATGGGGCTTAGTGGTTGAAGACGAATTCCTTGCTGGTCAAGAGCGCCCAGAACAAGTCTTCCAGACCCTGGCGGCGGGCGTCGCGCTGCGCTTCGGGCGTTCCGGTCTGAAGGCGGCTGCTGTCCAGATCTTTCTTCAGCGCGGCCCGTTCGGAATCGTTCGGATAGCGGCTGAAGGCCGACAAGTAAATCTGATCCAACATGCGCGAGTCTGACAGGCCAACCTTGAGGAACAGCGATATGTAACCTTCGGGAGCGCTTAGTTTGCGATTGAGCGTGTCGCCGTTGATGACATGGAGCGCTTGGGCAATGGTGGGGTCAACCGACCGTTCCCCGGAATCGCAAATGAGCCGCGCGGGGCGTCCGAAGATAGTCAGGAAGTCGGACTTCACCTGAGTGTCAGGCAGTTGCAGGGCGCGCGTCCCGCTGGGGTAGCCGGCAAAGGCCGTGGGCACGCCCGTAACCTGCGCATACGCATCCAGCATCACTTCAGCCGGAAGGCGCTTGATGATGTAGCGCGAGTAGAACATGTTGTCGTTCTGGTTGGTGGCGTTGGCTTCCGAGGATAGCTGGTAGACGCTGGAATTCATCACCTGGCGGATCAGGTACTTGACGTCGAACCTGTGCTCCACGAAGTCTTTCGTCAGCGCGGAAAGCAGTTCTTCGTTCGATGCCGGATTGGTGGTGCGGACGTCATCCACGGGGTTCACCAGGCCGCGTCCCATGAAGTTGGCAAACACGCGATTGACGAACGAGCGGGCGAAGTAGGGGTTCTTGGGGCTGGTCAGCCATGCGGCCAGCGCCAGGCGGCGGTCCTCAGTGGAATCGAGCGACATGGGCGTGCCATCGAGCGGCGTGGGTGCCAGCGGCTTCAGCAGCCTGGGGTGGTTGATATCGCCAGAGGTCTTGGCAAAGATAACGGTTTCGCCCGCCTCCGCGCCGTTCTTCTGGCCCACGCGCGAGAGCAGATTGGTGAACTGGTAATACTGCTTTTGGGTCCACTTTTCGAGCGGATGGTTGTGGCAGCGGGCGCACGTGATGCGTTGGCCCAGGAAAGCTTCGGTGACGTTCTCCGCCAGATCGATGGGATCTTTATGAAGCACGAAATAGTTCAACGCGCCGTTTTGCCGGGTGCTTCCGGAACTGGTGAAGATCTCGCGCGTGAACTGGTCCCAAGGCTTGTTGACCTTTACGCCGTCGCGGATCCAATCATAGAAGGCCCACATGGAAGTGGGGCGCAGCTTACGGCTGGAGACCAGCAACAGGTCAGACCATTTATAGGCCCAGTAATCGACGAATTCGTCTTTCTGTAGAAGCCGGTCAATCAGCCTGGCGCGCTTGTCCGGGGATCGGTCACCCAGGAATGTTTCGACATCCTCGGCGGTGGGAAGCGTGCCCGCCGCATCCAGATACGCGCGGCGGATGAAAGTGGAATCGTCGGCGAGCTTGGATGGCGCTATGTTCAGTTTCTTCAGCTTATCCATCACCAGATCGTCGATGTAGTTGTGACGCGGGAACTTGCTATAAGCATCGGCCGA
>JBBQUE010000647.1:0-2951 GCA_038212805.1 Bryobacterales bacterium
TCGTGAAGATATCCTCGCTGCGATGGCTCCACTCGCCGCCGACGCCGATGCCAAATTCGCAAACGACTGGTGGGTGGTCGTTACCGTCGCGGAAGCGTACTTCGGGTTGCAGCGTTACGATCCGGCCCGGCGCTGGTTGAAACATGCGGTTGAACTCGAATATGAGGAATGGCAGCTCCAGACCACCGCGCGCCAGCTCGGGTGGATTGCTTATCTCGCTTCCGACTCGGGATCCCTCGAGGAGTCGCCCGCTTGGCGGACCCTGCGTACGTTCCTCGGTAACGACGCAGTTGCGTTGCGCAGTGTGAGTCTCGGCAAAGTTGGCGTCGCCTTATCGGGAGGCGGATTCCGCGCCTCTCTCTATCACATCGGGGTCCTGGCCAGGCTCGCCGAGTTGGATGTCCTCCGCCATGTCGAAGTGCTCTCCTGCGTTTCGGGAGGTTCCATCATCGGGGCGCGCTACTACCTCGACCTACGACGTTTGATCGAGACCAAGACGGACGCGGAGATCAAGCGGCAGGATTACATCGACATCGTCCAAAAGATCGAACGCGATTTTCTAGCCGGCGTACAGAGCAACATCCGGACCACCGTGCTGGCTGAATGGTGGACGAATTTCAAGACCGTTTTTTCCCCTGGATACTCTCGAACCACGCGCCTGGGTGAGTTGTTCGAGAGGTATTTTTACGCAACGGATGAACAGCCGAAAAAACAGAAGCTCTTTCTGAATAAGTTATTCATCCATCCCAAAGAAGGTCCCAACGATTTCCAGCCGAAGCTGGACAACTGGCGTCGATCGGCCAAGGCGCCCATCCTGGTGCTCAATGCCACTGCCCTCAATACCGGTCACAATTGGCAGTTCACCGCCTCGTGGATGGGTGAGCCCCCTCTTGGATTGGCCACCGAAGTGGACTCGAACGATCTTTTGCGCCGCATGTACTATTGGGAGGCGCCCCCACCTTATCAGGATTTCAGGCTTGGGCTGGCCGTCATTGCGTCTGCCTGCGTGCCCGGATTGTTTGAGCCGGTTGAGCTGAAAGGCTTGTATCCGGGCCGCACCGTTCGGCTGGTGGATGGAGGCGTGTATGACAACCAGGGCATTGGCGGATTGCTTGAACAGGAATGCAGCATCTTGCTGGTTAGCGATGCGAGTGGTCAGATGGGATCGCTCTATAATCCTGGAGCCGAGATCCCCTCTGTATTACTTCGTTCCAAGAGTGTTCTGGAGAGCCGCGTTCGTAGCGCCGAATACCGGGAGCTGGACGCGCGCCGCCGTTCTTCGTTGCTGCGAGGACTCGGTTTCATCCACTTGAAAAAAGATTTGACGCCGGATCCGATCGATTGGGTCGGTTGCACCGAACCCTTCGAAGTTCTCGACGATGCCCTCCCCGTCGAACGCCGCGGGCCGCTCACCCGTTATGGCGTTTTCAAGACGGTCCAAAAGCTACTGGCTGGAATCCGAACGGACCTCGATTCATTCTCGGATTCGGAGGCCTACGCGCTCATGATGAGCGGTTACCGCATGGCCGATTTTGAAGTGCGGGACAAACTGGGTGTTCTGCCTGCCTCTGCGGAGCGAAACGATCAGTGGAAATTTTTCGCGATTGGCAAAACTTTCGATCGCGCCCAGGGCTCCGAGTCGCGCCATGAAGATCTCCTGCGGCAACTCGACGTCGGCCGCAATCTTCTTGGGAAGGGGCTACGCCTCTCGTTCACCCTCCGTGCAGCCGCGGTTCTGAGCGTCCTTGGCCTAATCGTATGGACTGCGGTCTGGATGCGTTTCATTATCGCTTACCTTGTGATGTACGTGGCCGGTGTGGCTGTTTTGGCCGTTCTGATTTACGCCGTGTTTCGCCTGGCAAAAGTTCGCAAGCCGTTCGCCCAAATTCTGACCGGCCTGATAATAGTATCGGGTGGCTTCATCCCCGCCCGCCTCAACCTCTGGTTCATGAACCACTGGTATCTAAAACGCGGCAGCGTAAAGTAGGACACTCATGCCCCCCTCAACAATCAATCCGCCAATCGATATCGGTAGGGCAGACAGTCTTGCTGTCTGCCCCCATCTGTCCACGTTCGACCCCCTAATCCAACTATGGTTCACCCACCATTTCCCCACCATCACCGAGCCCCAACAGCAAGGCTGGCCCCAAATCCGCTCCAACCACGACGTCCTAATCTCCGCCCCCACTGGCTCCGGCAAAACCCTAGCAGCCTTCCTGATCTGCCTCGACAACCTAATCAAAGAAGCCCGCCAGGGCCGTCTCCAAGAACAAACCTCAGTCCTCTACGTCTCCCCACTCAAAGCCCTAAGCAACGACATCCACAAAAACCTGGAAGTCCCGCTATCTGAAATCGCGGAACTCGCCCGCCAGCAAGGCATCCCGCTCCTGCCCATCCGCACTGCCGTTCGCACCGGCGACACGCTAGTGTGGGATCGCCAGAATATGCTCAAGCATCCGCCTCATATTCTGGTCACCACGCCGGAGTCTCTATTCATCCTGCTCACGGCCGAAAAGTCTCGTCAGATGCTACGCACCGTGCGTACCGTCATCGTCGATGAAATTCATGCTATCGCCGATGACAAGCGCGGCTCTCACCTGGCGCTATCCCTGGCCCGCCTGGAAAGGCTCGCGGGGACACGCCTGCAGCGCATCGGGCTTTCCGCGACAGTGAATCCGATCGAGGAAGTCGCCCGGTTTCTAAGCCCCACGGCGCGCATCGTCAACATCGGACATCGCCGCAATATGGACCTGGCCGTCGAAGTGCCTAAGGACGAGCTGGGTCCAGTCGCCAGCAATGAGATGTGGGCCGAGATTTACGATCGCCTCGCTGAGCTGATCCGCGAGAATCGCACCACGCTGGTCTTCGTGAACACCCGCCGGTTGTCGGAACGCGTCGCTCATCATCTGTCGCAGCGGCTGGGTCCCGATACCGTTTTGCCGCATCACGGC
>JBBQUE010000648.1:0-2941 GCA_038212805.1 Bryobacterales bacterium
CCGGGCTCACGTTCGTTCCCGGCAGCGGATCCGCCCTCACGCTCCCCGCCACTCCCAGGCACAGCCCCGGACCAATCAACGTCACTTCGCTAATCTGAATGATGCGAGGAGCCCCTGCCACAGCCTTGGGGTCCATCACGCCCGTGCCCTTCACTCTTACCCGGTTGCCCAGTTGCCCCGTCTGATCCGGTCCGCGCAATTCGAATATCTGATTCGTAATCGCTTCCACCAGAATGAACTGGCCGCCCTTCTTCAGCAGGCATCCGCTCACTTCAAACGCATCCTCTGAACTGCCGCTCTGCGGTTCAAATCGCAGATTTGCCCCCGCCTCCAACCTCGCCACCAGCGCGCCCGATGCCGTCGTCACGCGTACCGGTCCGTTCACCGCCGAGACCCGCACCGCGTTCGCGCCCTCCAACTGAACCCGCGCAATCGCTTGCGTCCCCAGGGGACTAATCCGCAGCGTCCGCGCATCCAGCCCATAGGCCACTCCGCCCTGCACCTGTCCCGCCCCGCGCTGCAGCACCACGCGGTCCGTCCGCACCAGCGCCTGGGCACCCGTGCCCAATTCCATGCGTGTGCCGTTGCTGAAACGCAGCTTCGACGACGCGCTGCCCATCGTGATCTGTGAACCGTCGAACAGGCTCGCGTTCCCCTTCACTTCCGATATCCCCACGTGGAAGGAACCGTTCGCCATCGCCACGCCCAAGGCAGGCCCCGCGGCATAGCCTTGCGTCAATGTCCCGATCAACAGCAGCGAAAAGAAAGTCTGGGTAGTGGCTTGGTGCATAGGCGCTCCAGTTCAGTATATTATGAGCACGGAATGTTTTCTTGAGGGCCGCCGCCGTATTGTTCTTTGGAGTGCTCCTGAGCGTCGCCGCCCATACTTCCTTCCGCCTGTCCCGCGCCGATTGGCTGTTCCATCAAAACACCCGCCAGTCGGTCTCCCAAGCCGCCGCGCTCGACCCCGCCAATTGGCGCTATCCCAGCTGGCTGGCGGATCTGCTCGAAAGTGAAGGGAACGATCCAGCCCCCGCCCGTGCCTCAGCCTTGCAATTGAATCCCAGGGACGCGGCGCTCTGGATCCGCCGCGGTTTGGTAGCCGAATCCGCGGGCCACCTGGACGATGCCGAGCAATCCTTGCTCCAAGCCGCCACCCTCGACCGCCTGATGGAACCCCGTTGGACCCTCATGAATTTCTACTTCCGCACCCATCAGGAAGCGAAGTTCTGGCTCTGGGCCCGGCAGGCCTTCGCCATGAGTTATAACGACCGCACGCCGCTCTTCGATCTCTGCTGGAGCACGCGTCAAGACCCCGCCGCCATAGCCGCCCTCTTCCCCGGAAACCATCCCGTCCAGCTGCAATTCCTGAGCTTTCTGCTGGCGCACGATCAACCCGAAGCCGCCGCCACCCTGGCCCAGTCGCTGTTACCGCAAGCCAACCCGCAAAACCGTCCGGTCTTCCTAACCTGCGTGCAGCGTCTCATCGAAACTGGCCACGCCCAACAGGCCCTCGCGCTATGGAAAGGCCTGGGCGGAAGCTCAACCAACGAATTCGATCATTACCCCACTGGCGAAGGCTTCGACTGGCGGCTTCCCCCCAACGCCGGCATCCGTGCCACCATTTCCCGCCCTTCCGCCGAATTGCGCCTCTCGCTCAACGGCGCGCAAAACGAAGCCTGCGATCTACTCTCGAAAACCGTCCCACTCAATCCCGCCCGGTCCTACCAGCTTCGTTTTTCCTACAAAACCACCGGCATCGCCCCCGCCAGTGGACTCCGCGTGCGCATCTCAGATCAAGCCACGCCTGACCTCAGCAGTGACGACTGGCGCGAAGTTCGCCTGCCCTTCCGTGCCCCCAGCGAACTCGCCGTCATCCTGCTCGAATACCGCCGCCCCCCAGGCATGATGCGCGCCGATGGCCAGATCGCCCTGCGCAACTTCACCGTGGAACCCGCCCCGTGAGAGCCTGGTCCACCGCTTGCCTGGCCGCCCTCCTGGCGATTTCCATTCTCACCGCCTGGATCCCGCGCCGCTGGCCCGTGTCGATCCTCGAAATCGGATCGTTTGCCCTCGCCTTCGCCTGGATGCTGTACTGGGCCATCACCGGCCGTCGCCTCCGCCTCAGCTTTGTCCTACTCCCACTGGCCTTCAACGTACTCTGGGGCGCAATCCAACTCGCCGCCGGCTGGACCTACGCACCTTCCGACGCCGCCAGCGCAACCCTCAACTGGGCCGCTTACCTGGCGCTGGCCTTCGCCGCCCTTCAAATGCAGGCTGCCCTCTTCCGCCGCGGGGCCCTCTATTTCGGTGCCGCCCTCGCGGTCATTTCCACCGTCCAGACGTTCACTTCGCCCGCCAAAGTCTTCTGGTATTTCCCGGTTCCCAACCCCGTATTTCTGATGGGCCCGTTCCTGAATCACGGCCAATACTCCGCGTTCGTCGAACTGCTGCTCCCGCTGGCGCTCATCGGCGCTGTCTCCCGGCGTCAACCGCACTACGGGGTGCTCGCCGGTGCCATGGTGGCCTCAGTCGTCGCCTCTGCCTCGCGTGGCGGTTTCCTAGTTGTGATCCTGGAACTGGTTACGGTCCTGGCCTTCGTAGCCACCGGCTGGCGCAAAGTAGGCATCGCGCTCCTCGCCGTCCTAACCCTGACCGCCGCCCTGACCGCCGTCGTAGGCTGGGGTTCGCTCGCCAGCCGCCTCACCCCGCAAGCAGCCGATTTTGATCGCGGCCAAATGCTCTTGTCCTCAATCGATATGCTGAAAGATCACCCTTGGAAAGGCGTCGGCCTCGGCTGCTGGCCCGTAGCATTCCCCGCCTACGCGCGCTTCGACACCGGCGAATTCGCCAACCAGGCCCATAACGATTGGGCCCAATGGGCCGTCGAAGGTGGCCTCCCCATGCTCGCCAGCATGCTGTTCCTGCTCGCCTGGGCCGT
>JBBQUE010000649.1:0-2931 GCA_038212805.1 Bryobacterales bacterium
GACCATGCGGAATCGAATCCCGATGCCGCAATGCCGCTGATCGCTCCTTTGTATTGCTCGCTGGTCGATCAGGAAGGCGGGATCATGTTGAAGGCGGGCTCAAAGGTAGCCACGATCTACGGGAGAAACGAGATCACCGAAAAGTATCAGTGCAACTATGGGGTTGGGGTAAAGTACCAGCCGCTGTTTGACGAGGGGAATTTGCGGGTGACCGGGGTTGACGCGGCCGGCGAGGTGCGGGTGGTGGAACTGGCTGGGCATCCATTTTTCATTGCCACGTTGTTCCAGCCGGAGCGGTCGGCGTTTTCCGGAACCGTGCATCCGTTGATTCGAGCTTATGTGCAGGCTGCGGCATGGCGCTGAAATGGGGCTGGGGGTAGCTGGGGTGGAGGTTGCGTGGTGGTAGTTCAACTGGTTTATTGCGGAAGTGAGTTTGCTCTTCTGTGGGAACTGCGGCCTCAAGCCTTGGGAAGTTTTTCCAATTCGGCCAATAGCAATCTCTCCACCGGCATCACTATTGCCCATTGGTGGGAGCAGCGGACTTCCAGTTCGCTGATAAGTGATCTTCAGGAAAAGGCTTTAGCCGCGGCGCATTTTACCCGCCTAACCAGAAATCTCTGTTTAGGATGACCGCATGCAGTCCTTGGCATTTACATTCGCAATAATCCGACGAGGGAGTTTTAGCGACCTCTCCGGAGAAGTTCCACCGACTACTCACTCATCGCCGATGACCTGCCACCGAGGCTAAAGCCGCTGCTCCCACCAACACTCAAGATCTTCGCCGAAGTTGAAACCCAGGCGGCCGCAAGGGCGGGCAACTTCTGGAGGAGTTAAGGACAAAGCCACACAGGCTTCAGTGAGTCAGCAGCGCTACCCCGGCGCACACCATCAGGGCGCACGCCCACCGGCGGCGGTCAACGTTTTCTTTCAAGATCAGGCGGGCGGCTATGGCGTCGGTTACGAATGTCATTGAGGCGGAGGCGGGGGCCACCAGGCTTACGTCGGCGAACGACAGGGCTGCCAGCAGGCTGTAGAAGCTTACGGCCATGAAGAAGATTCCGGTTAGCAGGCGAGTGTTGGTGGCCACTCTTTTGATCACCACGGCCAGTCCCTGGGTCTGATAGAGCTCTCCTATGTCGCCCACATTCTTCATCGCGCCTGACGTAAGCACGTCGGCCGCGGTGGAAGATGCCACGACCATCGCTATGGCCGTCCAGGTATGCCAAAGACTTGGGTGAGTGGAAATCAGTGGCTTGTCCCAGAACTGCCAACCGGTCCAGAAACTGCTGCGGGGGTCAACGAGGGGCCGCGGGCCACTAAGCCGACTGCCAGGCTGATCAGGGCGATCCCCATCCACCTGGTCAGGCTTACGTGTTCATGCAGGAAGATTCGCGAGAACAGAGCGGTCAGCACGTAGCCGATTGAGGTTGCGGGCAGGACGTAGGTCAGATCGGCCCACGAGAGAGCGCTCAGGTACGAGGCGAAAAATCCGATCAGGAAAACGATTCCCAGGGCCACCCAGGGATTGAGCACCGCGAACAGCAGTTGGGATGCACTGTTGACCGGGCCCACCTGCTTCATGCCGAAGCCGAGAATCACGTCTCCCGCGGCTACGCAGAGCACGGCGGTTGCCAGGACCAGGAGTTTCCCCAGCGACATTCGACTCAGGCTTCAGCCTGGGCGGTATTTTCGGCGGGCGGGGCAGGCTCGGCGCGATGGGTTCGGACTGACTTGTTGCGCTTGGCCCGCAGCTTCATGAACTGCACCGCTTCCGTGTACAGACGCTTGCGGTCGGTGTTGTTGAAAATCGCCTTGCTCACAATGCGGTAAATGGCCTTGGGCCGGAAGTAGTATTCATCGTAGAAGGCGTGCACCGCCTCCAGCATTTCGTCGCGCGAGATGGCGGGATAGCCGATCTGCGCCAACTGGTGTCCGGCGTCGTCGAGCATGGCCGAATCGTTAAGGATGAAACCATTCTCCTTGGCGTAATCGTAGAGTTCGGTGCCGGGATAAGCGTGGGCCAGTGATACCTGGATGGTTTCGACGTCGAGCTGCTTGGCAAAGTCGATGGTCTTGCGAATGGTCTGCGGGGTCTCGCCGGGCAGGCCGATGATGAAGTCGCCGTGGATGATGAGGCCGAGCTTGTGCGCATCCTTAGTGAATTGCTGGGCGCGTTCGACGGTGGCGCCTTTCTTGATGTTTTTCAGGATTTGTTCGTCGCCCGATTCATAACCGACGATCATCAGGCGGCATCCCGCCTCTTTCATGGCTTTCAAGGTGTCGTAGTCGGTGGTGACGCGCGAGGTGCACGACCAGGTGAGGCCCAGGGGCTTGAGTTTGGCGCACAGCTCGATGGTGCGGGCTTTCTGGATGTTGAAGGTATCGTCGTCGAAGAAAAATTCCTTCACCTGGGGGAACAGCGTCTTGGCCTTCAGCATTTCCGCGGCTACGTCGTCGGTGGAGCGCTTGCGCCAGGGATGCCCGCCGATGGTCTGCGGCCAGAGGCAAAAAGTGCACTGCGCCGGACAGCCGCGGGTGGTGTACAACGCCACAAAGGGGTACAGCAGAAAAGGCACGTTGTACTTCATGATATCGAGATCCCGGTGGTACACGTCGGTGACGTGCGCCAGGGCATCGAGGTCTGTGATCTGGGGGCGGTCGGGGGTGCTGAGAATTTCACCGTTGGGGCCGCGATAGGTGACGCCCGCGATTTCCGCCAGCGGCTTGCCATGAGCGAATTCGACGATCTGGTAATCAAATTCCTTGCGCGCAACAAAATCAATGGCGGCACATTCCTTCAGCGAACGTTCCGGCAACGTGGTGACGTGCGGGCCCACGAAGGCCACTTTCAAGGCCGGGTTCACTTCCTTCATCTTGGTGACGATGCGAATGTCGCCGGGGAAGCCAGGAGTGCTGGTGAAGAGCACCACC
>JBBQUE010000650.1:0-2924 GCA_038212805.1 Bryobacterales bacterium
CTGTCGATGGTGCCCATGATGGCCTCGCGTTCTGCAGGCCCCAGTTCTTCCACAATATCGGCCAGGTCGGCCGGATGCAGCAGTTCCAGCTTGTCGTGCGAAATGTTCAGTCGCAGGCGCCGCAGTGGATCCGCTTCCACGATATTGCAAAAGTCCCAGCGAATCGAATTGGGCTGGATTGGCTGCTGGGCCCGGCGCACCCAGCGCGGGGGCACCACGCCCTGCGTCAGGCGGCGGAAGATACTGCGCAGCCCGACATCCACTTCGAGAATGCTCAGCGAGTCCCGGTCATCATGCCGGATCTCAAATGTAACGTCATTGACACGCACCACCTTGCGGCCATTGACGTCGATAATCTGCTGGTCGAGCAAATCGCGCTGGATTCGCAGCATGTATTCATCGGAATGATAAGGGTACAGCTTCTCGTTCGAAAGCTGGATGCCGCCCGAGAGAGAAATGGAGGCGATCTGATCGTAGCGAATGGAGAGCCACGGGCCGCCGGCGCTCACCAAAAAGCGGTCAACCCGCGCGGCATGAATAAGCGGCACAATGGCGACGTCCTTCACACGCCCGATCCGGCGATGCTTCAGGTCATAGACCGGCATGCCGATGGTTTCGGTGAAGAAGAGAAAGTCGAAATTTTCCGCTGCCGTGCGTTCCGGAGTCATCGCTTTGCAATATTCAGGGTGGTCCGCGTCCGTACGCGATGTACCCGCCCTGCAAGCGGCGGAAAAAAGAGAAATAACCGGGTTGGTTGAAGCTCTACATCAGGTTCGGAATCGCTCGGACGTACCAGAACCAATATGCCGCACCCGGAGTGCCAGAGGCAAGCGAACTCAGCGGAATTCGAGTGAATAAGGCATCATTCGCAGCATGCCGCCGCGCATCCACACGCGCAGCCGGTCGTCGTGCCACGCGGCGCGCAATGGTTCCAGGCCGGTCCGGCTCAGCATAGCCTCCGCTTCCGATTCGCCAGACGTGCGAAACACCAAATCAAGTACGCTGCGTTTGCCCGGGTAGAGCACCAGGTTCACATTGCTGGTGGCCGGGATCCCGGCTTTTTTCTTCACCAGTTCCAGCGCGCGGTCAATTCCCCCAAGCTCGTCCACCAGGCCATTGGCCTTCGCCTGATCGCCCATCCAGACCCGGCCCTGAGCAAGAGGCTCGATCTCGGCAACCGTCTTCCTCCTGCCAGCCGCGACCTTGACGAGGAAGTCCTGATAGTCGGCGTCGATACCGGCGCGAAGCTTTTCCCGACCCGCTTCGCTGAGAGGCTGGTAGTCTGATTCGATCAGCGCGAATTTGCCCCGGCTCACGTAATCTTTCGAGATGCCGATTTTGTCATACAACCCGCGCAGATTCGGCTTACCAAAGACCACCCCGATAGAGCCGGTCTCTGTCCCCGGATATGCCACGATGGTGTCTCCCGTCATCGCCATGAAATAGCCGCCGGAAGCCGCAGCGTCCGACATGGAGATAACCACCGGTTTCTTCTTTTTCAGTTCATTCATGGCGCGCCACATTTCGTCCGACGCGGTGACCTCACCGCCGGGCGAATCGATGCGAACCACCACTGCTTTGATGGTGGAATCCGCCGCCACTTTCGCCAGCATCTTCACGAACGAGGTGGATTGCAGGCCATTGTCGCCGCTCGAATCTGCATCGCCGCGCGTAATCGTGCCTTCGCCCACCACCCACGCCACGCGGTCCTGTGACACGACCGAGGAATCCGGCGCCCCCACGTAGTTGTGGTCGTCCAGCTTCTTGAGTTCACTCTGCTTCAGGACCTTCTTCAGGTCTGTGAACATCTCTTCTTCGTAACGAAGGTCGTCCACCAGACCCATCGCTTTTGCCTGCACAGACTGAAACGGGCCTTCATCCAGGGTCGCTTTGATGGTTGCGGCATCCTTCCCGCGACCCTTCGCGATGGTGTTCACCAGATCGCCATAGACGTTATCAGCGATGCCGTTCAGCACCTCCCTGGTCTCCGGGCTCATGGCAGTTTTGGTGAACATGTCGCCGAAGTCTTTGTACTTCCCGGCGTGTTCCACTTCCACCTGGACACCCAACTTGTCCAGGGTGCCCTTGAAATACATCAGTTCAAGAGCCACGCCCTTAAGGTTGAGCGTGTCAACCGGCGCCATGTAGATCTTCGAAGCAGCGCTCGCCATGTAGTAATCGCGCGTCGAAGGGGCTTTCAGGTAGGCGTAAAGTGGCTTACCGGACTTGCGGAAGTTTTCGAGGTCGCCGCGGATCTCCTGCATCTTGGCCCAGCCGAGCGACGCGCCTTCCGGCTCAAACACCACGGCGCGAATGCGTGAATCCTTGGCGGCCCGACGCAGGATGCTCCAGACGTTCTGGACGGTCAGCGGGGTCTTGTTCGCCAGGAACGGTATCGGATATTCCATGGCGGGGCGTTCCGGTACGTCTCCGGAAAGGCGCAGGATCAGTGTGGACCCATCTGCTACCGAGGGCGGTTTCGATTTCAGGCTGGCCAGCGCAAAGACACCAATGACGAAAATCAGTACGATGAGGCCCGCGCCGGTGACCAGACCCAAAAGAAACTTGCCCATGCTGCAAGAATAGCGTGGGGTGGTTCTTTAGCGCTTACCGGTTCGGATCCAAAGTGTTCCGAGTTGCTTCAGGTGGGTCCGGAGGTTCTTCTCACCGGCAAACCAGTCTTCGTGATTGAAGTGGCCGAAGTTGCCGTTGCCGCGTTCCTTTTCGTCCAGATCGCCCAGCGCAATATTCAGGCCCATCTTGCGGTCTCCCATCGCCACGGAATAGAATTTGCCCGGTTCCACTTCGAGGCAGGGGTCAAAGTTGACGGCCCATTCGATGATGTAGCCATGGCCGCCAGGCTTCGGCTTTGCCACAGCTTCCTGCGCGCCGGACAGGATCCATTTCTGGTAATTGTTCCAGGC
>JBBQUE010000651.1:0-2921 GCA_038212805.1 Bryobacterales bacterium
CGTAGTGGCAGCCACCATCCTGATCTCGGCCGGTGAGGCCTCGGGCGATCTCTACGCCGCCGGATTGGTTCGTGCGCTCCAATCGCGCCATCCCGATTTGGACTTCTTCGGCTGCGCCGGTCCCAAAATGAGAGCCGCCGGCGTTGAAGCCACGGTAGACTCCGCCAGCCTGGCAGTCATGGGGCTGGTCGAAGTGCTGCGTCACATCCCCGGAATCTACCGCGAATACCGGAAGCTGCTCCGCGCCGTGGCTCTCCGCCGCCCCACTCTGGCGATCCTCACGGATAGTCCGGACTTCAACCTGCGCCTGGCTAAGCAATTGAAAAAGATGCAGATCCCGGTGGTATATCTGATAGCGCCCCAAGTCTGGGCCTGGCGGAAGGACCGCCTCCCGCTCATGCGCCGGACCATCCAGCGCCTGCTCTGCATCTTCCCCTTCGAGCAGGCGTTTTTCGAACGGCACGGTATCCCCACCACTTATATAGGCCACCCGCTAACGCGGCTGATCCGGCCCTCCGCATCCCCCGCATCGCTTCGTCGCAAGTTCCAAAATGAAACCAACGGCTCACTGGTCGCACTCCTGCCTGGCAGCCGCAAAGGGGAAGCCATGCGGCACATGGAGAGCCTGATCGATGCCGCCGAGCGAATCTCACGCGCCACGCCCACCCGGTTTCTCCTCGCCCTGCCGGAAGGCTTTTCCGCCCGCGTGGACCTCTCAAATTTTAGGGAACGCTTTTCCCGCGCGGCCATCCAAGTGATAGAAGGTCAAACATGGGATGTCCTTGCGTGCGTTGACCTTGCGCTCGCAGCCAGCGGAACGGTCACCATGGAAGCCTGTATGTTGGGCACGCCCATGGTAACGTTCTACCGGGTGAACCGGTGGAGCGCGATGATGGCGCGGAGACTGGTGAAAGTACCTTTCTTTTGCATGGTGAATCTGATTGCGGAGCGTCCACTGGTAGTTGAATTGATTCAGGAAGATTTCACGGGCGAACGGCTGGCGGCCGAGGCCCTCAAATTGCTCAACGATCAGAGTGCCCGGTTGGCAATGCGGGCGGCGTTGGGTCAACTGGCGGAAACGCTGGCGGGTTCACAAGATCCCATGGAAGCCGCGGCTTCCGAAGTGGAACGGTTTCTCGTAAAGGAAATGGTGCATGTTTCGTAGGTTGTCTTATCGGTGTGTCCCTTTAGTATCCATCGCGTTGCTGGCGGCCTCGGCGCTTCCGGCACAGCAGGAGAAAGCGTCCTCGCGGTCGCGCATCGACGTCCAGAATTACTTCATCGATGTCGATATCAACCCGCGCACCCAGGCGCTATCGGCCAACGTGAAGGTGACCTTCGTTCCGCTCGACGACAACGTAACAACGGCCACCTTTGAGCTGAACAACGCGCTGAATATCACGCGCGTGGTGGATGACACTGGCAAGCAGATCCCAGCTTCGCGTTCCACCCAGGACACCGCGGTCCGGTTGACTTTTGCGACGCCGCTCTCGAAAGGGAAGCCCAGCACGCTGACGTTCACCTACGACGGGCGCCTGAATGGTACCGAGGATTCGCCCGTCTACGGCATCAAGTTCGCTGCCATCCACCCCGAGTACACCTACTTGCTGTATCCGGCGCGCTGGTTTCCGGTGGCCGATTACACCATCGACCGGTATTCCGCCGACATCCGCATAACCGTGCCAGCCGGCAACAAAGTAATCACCAGCGGCGTTGAGACCCCCGAAAAGGCCAGCGGCGACAAATCGGTTTCGGTGTTCAAGTACGCGCGGGCATCCTTCCCCGGCAGCCTGGCCGTCGTGAAAGACCAACCCGTCACCGTGCTGTCGCAGGGCGTAAACACCACGCTCTATTTCCGGGAGCGCAAGTCCATGGCGCAGGCGTACGGGGACGAAGCCGGTAAGGTGATGTCGTACCTGACCAGCGTGTACGGCCCCCCCCCCAGCGCTAACCTGACCATTGTGGAAACCGAATCGGGAACGCCCAGCGGTTATTCCTCTCCCGGAATCATTTTCCTGTCTCCTAAAGGAATTGGCGACCAGGTAGGAACCCGGCTGCTGGCCAACCAGATCTCCCGGCAGTGGTGGTCCGTGCTGACGTCGCCCTCCAGCCGCAACCATATCTGGCTGCAGAACGGGAACGCCCGCTACGCCGAGATGCTGTACATTGAGCACACCACCGGTCCCGCGGCCCTGGAGCAGGAAGTGCACGACACCTACGTGGAAGCACTCACGGTAGAGACGCCCCCGATGATGCAGGCTGCCCGGCTGGAAGACTACTCACCAGAATACTGGGCGGTGACGGCCAGCAAAGGCGCGGCCGTTCTGAATATGTTGCGGTGGGTGATTGGCGATGACAACTTCGGGAAGCTGATGCAGACCTTCCCGGCACAGCATAGCTGGCAGTCCTTTAGCACCGACGATTTCCGGAAAGCGGCCGAAACCATCTCAGGCCAGAACCTGCAATACTTCTTTATCCAGTGGGTGGAATCGAGCGGCGCGCCCGAGTTCAAGATGGATTACACCGTCTTTCGCACCGCCAAGGGCTTCCGGGTCATGGGCAAGATCGTGCAGGATCTGGACACGTTCCGCATGCCGGTGGATCTGAAAATTGAGACGGAAGGCAATCCGGAAGAGAAGCGGGTTGAGGTAGTGGGCACCTCGTCGGAATTCACCGTGGATAGCTTCGGCAAGCCAAAGGTGGTGACGATCGACCCCAACGAGCGTGTTCTCCGGTTCACCAAGGGCATGCGGGTTGCCGTAGCGATACGGCGCGGCGAACAGTTCGCCGAAGTCGGCGAGTTCGCGGAAGCCTTGAAGGAATACCAGAAAGCCCTGGACGTCAGCCGCGGCAGTTCCTTGGCGCACTATCGCGTAGGCGAGATGTTCTTCCTGCAAAACAACTACCAGTCGGCCGCCAAC
>JBBQUE010000652.1:0-2918 GCA_038212805.1 Bryobacterales bacterium
CCCCATGCAGGCCTTCATTCTGTTCATCGGAGCCATGGTCTTCGTCTTCTTCGTCTTCGAAAAGCCCCCGCTGCTCTTCCAACCCGTGGAGTTGAAAAAGATCCAGGCCCACGCGGGATACACCGCCGTCGAGTCCCGCTACAACGACGCCTTTGACCGCCGCAAATCCGCGGCCCGGCAATACCTTGCCACCAAGGATGAAACCAGCCGCGCCGCCTATCGCCAGGCCCAGTTGGACTTCGTCAAGGCCCACCACGACGGAGAAAACCTGGTCGGCGGCGGCTTCAACGACACCAACTACATCTTTCTATCGTTCGTCACCCGCTACCTGCCCGCCGGAGTGGTCGGCCTCATCATCGCCGTCATTTTCTCCGCCGCTATGTCGTCCACCTCCGGCGAGATCAATTCCCTGGCAACCGTAACCGTGATCGACGTTTACCAGCGCCACGTCCACAAAACCGGGAGCGACCATCACTACCTCACAGCCTCCAAACTCGCAACCGTTTTTTGGGGGATTTACGCCATCGGCTTCGCCCAGTTCGGAAAGAACTTCGGAGCCTTGATCGAAGCCGTGAACATGGTGGGGTCTCTGTTCTATGGAGGATTGCTCGGAGTCTTCATCCTGGCCTTCGCCTTCAAACACGTGGGCGCCAACGGAGCCTTCTACGGAGTATTGCTCGGCGAGGCAGCCATCTTCGCCGCCGCCGTATTCACAAAAATCTCGTTTCTCTGGTACAACGTGATCGGGGCGGTGGTGGTGGTAGCCGCCGCCCTCGCCATCACTGCCATCCTGCCCACTCCCCCAAACACCGCCGCCGCGCCCGCGCCCCAACCCTAAGGGAGCGGACGAATCACAGCCTTTTGGCCATCGGCCGGCTTTACCTGAACCAGGCACAGTGAGGCTAAAGCATAATAAGAAACATGAATCCACCATCGTTGGCGCTTTCGTGGCCGTGTCGGCGCTCTGGGCGGGATGCGGGCGGAGCTTCGTCAGGATTGCAAAGGGCTAAAACATGAGCGAAAACTACGACGGCGATTATTACGGTTGGCTCGCCACTACCGCGACAGCGCTCGAAGAAGGGCGCTTAGGCGACATCGACCGGGACCAGGTAGCCGAGGAGCTGCGCGACATGGGCAAGAGCGAGAAGCGCGGCGTTGTCAGCCATATGAGAATCATCATGATGCACCTGCTAAAAATCCGGCATCAACCCGAATTCCACACGCGCAGTTGGGATCTTACGATTGCCGCTTCACGGGAAGCGCTAGACGAAGAGTTTGAAGACAGTCCAAGTCTCGCGGCGCTGGCCGCCACACTTCGGGCACGTGCCTACAAAGGCGCGCGCATTGACGCGGCAGTTGAAACGGGCTTGCCACTGGAAACGTTCCCCGTCGAATGCCCTTTCTGCATAAATGACGTAATCAGAGACCCCCAATAGGCCACCACGGCAGTGCACGATATGTTACCGCAAAAATTGGATTGATAGTCTCGCGCCAGGCTAGGGCGGCCGCCCTAGCCATCACCGCAGTCCTGCCGAAACCGGCCATCGGGCACCGACCCGCAACGCCGCAAGCTCGTTGCGAATGACCTTTTCAAGGTAACCAGCAAGCGTATGTGATCTGCGCACTTTCTCGTAGCCAGTTGCTTCGTCAATAAGAGCAAAGATCCCTGTTTGGACCAGGGCACCCATTAGGATCTCGGCCTCCATCGCTTTGGCCGTCTGCTGCCCGTGAAGTTCCTAGCCTGAAGCCAAGGGGAACTACTTCTGCACCTGCACCCGGATCACAGCCTTCTGGCCATCCCCCGACGTCACCGTAATCAATCCGGTTGGCCTTCCAGCACTCAGCCCGGAAACATCCCCCAGCGAGACCGTCACCACCGCCGGTGTCGTCCCCGCCGCCACATCCAGCTTGATCCACGGCTGGTCCGCGGTTACCGTCCAACTCAGCGCCTGGCGTGCATTCTGATTGAAAATCTCAAACCCTTCGGATGAAATCCCGTTCGCCGCATCCAACAGAATCGTGTCCGGTTCCACCAGCAGTTTGTTCGCTACTACAGGCAGATCGGCGGCCCGCGCCACCACCAGCAACTTCGTCGAAACGGAGACTGCGGGCCCACCCGCGTCGTCCTTCACCGTCACCGTAATGGTATGGGTGCCGGGGCTCAGCGTGGCCACATCGATCTCCAGGCCGGTACCCAGCGCGCCATCAATGCTTGAGCTCCACGATATATTTTCGTCCGCCACTTCGCCGCTATCCGGGTCGTACGCATATGCCGCCAGGGTCACGGTCTCCCCAATCACATACGCCGCATCCGGGTCAGGCGACAGAATCTCGACGATCGGGCTCACCCCTGCCAACGTAAACGGCTTCGAGATAGCCGCCGTGGTGTGAATGCCATCGGTAGCCAGCACACGGAACAGGGCCATGGCCGATCCCGACAAGTCAATCCGGTCAATCAGCACCTTCTGATCCCGGATATTCTCCTCCACCGTTTCCCAGCTTTGCCCGCCATCGGCGCTGTATTGAATCGTAAACGCCAGCCGGTCGCCATCCGCATCGCTTGCGGTCCAGGAAACCTCTACCGTATCGCCACTCAATGTCTCGCCGCCCTTTGGAGTCAGAATCGCCACAACCGGAAACGCGGCCCCGGCCTTCACTGAATACAGCAGCGCTTTGGCCGGTCCCAAAATCTCCACCGCGGTGGTTCCGGCTACATAGGGCACCAGTTCCTGAACCGCGGCCAGGTTCAGTTCGGGTGCGTTCGGATCTTTGCTAAGCCCGCTGCTCATCCGGGCCGGCGTGAAGGGGTAGTTTGCCAGTTCCTGATCGCCGTTCTTCAGCACGATGGCATAATTGCCGGGCTGGCGCGGCTGCGCTTCCACTGCGTCCTTCAGCAAATAGAACGGCGGCATCTTGAC
>JBBQUE010000653.1:0-2899 GCA_038212805.1 Bryobacterales bacterium
TCTCACGTGGACCGCAGCATTCTCTCACCCCTGCCGGTGTTTGAGACCAATCTGCGCGGTACGTTCACACTGCTGGAGGCCGCCCGGACGTTGGGCATCGGACGCTTCGTACACATCTCGACCGACGAAGTTTACGGCAGCATCCCCGCGCCGCATGAAGCCGATGAAAGCTACCCGCTTCAGGCCAGCAGCCCGTACTCAGCCGGCAAGGCAGGGTCGGATCTTTTGGCCTTGGCGTATTTCAAGACCTACAAACTCCCGGTGGTGGTAACGCGCGCTTCGAACAATTACGGTCCTTATCAGTTCCCGGAGAAGCTGATTCCGCTGATGATTTCGAACGCGTTAGAAGATAAACCTCTTCCGGTGTACGGCGACGGCATGCAGATCCGTGATTGGCTGTTCGTGGAAGATCACTGCCACGCAATTCTTTCCGTCCTCGCCAAAGGGCGCGAAGGCGAGGTATATAACATTGGCGGCAACCGCTCCCTGCCCAATCGTGAGGTGGTGGACCGCATTCTGGCTGCCACGGGGAAACCCCAAAGCCTGATCCAGTTTGTTACGGACCGCCCGGGGCACGACCGCCGCTATGCGCTTTCGAGCGACAAGATCTTGAAGGAAACAGGTTGGGGTCCAATGATGGATTTTGAGTCCGGTTTAGCCCAGACGGTGGAGTGGTACAAAACCAATTTTGACTGGGTTGCCAGGGTGAAATCGGGGGAATACTTACGGTATTACGAAAGCCAATACGCGGGGAGATAGGGCGGAGAAATCCGCCCCGATTCGCCTAATATCTATTTATATCTTGGGCTTGGGCGGAGGAAGGTCGCGCGCGGCGCATTGCGATTCGAAGCCCTTCACCCCATGCTTTCCATCGCAGAAAGGCTTATTCTCAGAAAACCCGCACCGGCACAGCGAAATCACCGTGCGTCCGGCCAAGCCGTACTCTCTTCCCTCGGCATCGTTCACTGTGAAATCGCCTTCAATCCGGATGGGTCCGTTGTTAAATACCGTTACCTTGGTCGCTGCCATAGCCCCGATGGTACCAGACCCGGCTAAGGCGACCTGCGGCCGTAGGCATTAGACCCTGCAACCTTCTGGAAGTGTTCGAGAACAATGGAGGTAACCGGGCCCACTGGATTTGCTCCATCGCTCAAAAAGGTTGACATCACATTCAAAATGAACGGCCTGCCCGGAAGCAGCACCGCACCCACTTCGCAATGGACTCCTGGCATCTCCCCTGGCTTTGCGGCCACTTCGATGCCCGCCGGAATTGCACCCCGCATGCCCGCCTTCACGCCTTTCAGCAGATCCAGCATAGCCTTCGAGGATGCCGCGTCAGCCGCCGTGCCACGGTAGATCATCTCCATCAAGCGCGCCAACTCCAGCGGCGTCGAGACGTTCTCATCGCCGCGGGCCGCCGCCGCCGAATCCATCATCTTGCGCCGCAGACGCGTGGAGCGAAGCCCGAACCCGGTCAGCAGCCGGTTCACGTTTTCCATCCCTATCAGATCGATGCACTTGTTGGTGGCGGAATTATCACTGTAAAGGATCATCTGCTCCACCAATTCCCGGATCGGGAACGTGGCCTGCCCCTTGCGAATGGCGTCCGAGATAGGCCCGGAACTGCCCCCGGCGTAATCTGTCGGTCCCAAAGTCTTCTGGTCAGTAAAGTGAAACTTGCCGGCCCGCTCATCACGAAACATCTGGATCATGATGGCGATCTTGATGGAACTGGCAGTCGGGAATACCGCGTCGCCGTTGTAGACATATACCCGTCCGGACGTGAGGTCTATGGTGGCAACGCCCAGCACGCCGTTAAGGCTTTCGTCCAGCGCGCGGATCTTGGCGTGCTGCTTCAACTCCCACAGATGTTCAACTGAGGTCTCGCCCCGCGCCGCCGCGGCCAGCAACAGAGCCCCCACCAGCAGCCGTGACATCCTACCAGCCCATCGCGAGTTGGACAAAGCTGCGAACGCAGATACCGGTCGGGCCCTTGGCCATATAGGGCTTAGCATCATCCAGCCAAGCCGTGGACGCAATATCCAAGTGAACCCAGGGCGTCTCCCCCACAAATTCCTGCAGGAACTTCGCTGCCGTGATCGATCCACCCGCCCGGCTTCCAATGTTCTGAAGATCCGCCACCGGACTCTTCATCGCTTCCAGATATTCATCGTCCATCGGGAGCTGCCACATGCGCTCGCCTTCGGCTTTGGCGGCGGCCATGAACTTGTCCAGAAAAGCCTGGTTGTTCGTGAAGGCACCGGCGCGAATAGTCCCCAGCGCTACCCCGATAGCGCCCGTCAGCGTGGCGGCGTCCACTAAGTGGGTGCAGCCCTGCTGTTGCGCGTACGTCAAAGCATCGATCAGGATCAACCGGCCTTCGGCGTCCGTATTCAATACATCCACCGTCTTGCCCGAGAGCGAGGTCAAAATATCGCCCGGACGCACCGCGCGGCTTCCCGGCATGTTTTCCACAGTCGGGATAAAAGCAGTCACGCGCACGGCCGGCTTCAGCTTGGCGATGGCCTGCATGGCTCCAATGACTGCCGCCCCGCCGGACATGTCGTACTTCATCTTGTCCATACTGTCCGCGGGCTTTATGGAAATGCCCCCGGTGTCGAAGGTGACGCCCTTGCCAACAAGACCCAGGTGATCCGAGGTGGACGTGTGCTCCGGGCGATACTTCATTACGATGAAGGCCGGAGGCTCCGCGCTGCCCATGGCCACCCCTAGGAGAGAGCCCATCCCAAGCTTTTCCATCTGCTCCTTATCCAGGATTTCGCACTCTAACCCTGACGCCTCAGCCACTTGCTTGGCATGCGCGGCCAGTTTGGTAGGGGGAAGCAGATTACCGGGTTCGTTACTCAACATGCGGGAGACATTCTGCGCCTCGCCCAGA
>JBBQUE010000654.1:0-2898 GCA_038212805.1 Bryobacterales bacterium
GCATTGAAGAACGCCCCGACATCGCAACCCTTCCCGCAGGCCCCGCAATAATGGCAGGCGGCGTGGCCATTCTGGGCCCGCGTCAGCACCGCCCGGCGTCCGGAAACAATCTTGATGCCAGTTCGCGCGGCCGCTTTCTGCAACAACCGTTCACCGCAGCGCGGATTGGGGGGCGGCAGGTGAAACTTGCTGCCGGGCAACCACTCCTCATCGTCCGTGCCGCCGTTTATGCCGATGAAACGGTCCACCCGGTCGTAGTACGGGGCGATATCTTTATAGCGAATCGGCCACGGGATGTCCCACCCATCGCGCTCCGGTTCGGTCAGATTGAGATCGGAATAACGAAGCGAAACGCGGCCCCAGACGTTCGTCTTACCGCCGCGCCCCCACACGCGGGTCCACTCAAACGGCTGGCCATCCGGAACGGCATAGGGCTGATCCTGATTATCCACGTAGAACTTTGGCGGCGCCTGTCCCCGATCAATGCGCTGCTGCGCTTCCCACGACTTCACATGCGACCAGAACTTGGACCGGTCGTACTTCTGGCCGGCATCCAGCACCAGGACGTTGACGCCTTTGCGTGTCAGGTTCCATGCCGCCATGCCGCCCGCGGCTCCGCTGCCAACCACGATCACGTCGTGCACAAGGTTCGTTTTAATCTGCATGGTTATTCTGCCTGGTGTTCCGGGTGGGTGCAGCCGGGGAACTCGCTCAAGAAGGTGTTGCCGTGGTAGCCGAGTTCCTTGGTCAGGCCATCGCGCGAGGTGTAGTAGCCATCAATCGTAAGATCCTTCATCAGGTTGAAGAACGGGTCGGCGGCCGTTTCCATCTCCTGGAACATTGAATACCGCTTTTCGCTTGACGCTTCGGCAAATCCAGCGGCCCGGAGCTTTGCCAATCCTTCGCGAATGGCGTTTGCAGTCGCGGAACGGCGGCCCGCGGCGCGATCGATGAAGAGAGGAACGCCCGCGGCCGACGCGCCCGGGGTATCGGTGGGCGGGATGATGACGTCCACCACCGTGGCCAGGAGCTTGAAGTCGTCAGCACTCAGGTACTTGGGCCCCACGGCCAATTGGACCAGGGGCTCAGCCGGGTGCTGGTGCTTTGCGTTCGGCGCGATCTGCGCATGCAAAGCCGGAGCCAGTGCGCCCACGGCCAGGGAACGCAAAGCTTCGCGTCGGGATTTCATACCTCGTATCTTATCCCTTTTTCGGAAGGGCTTTCACGTACCAAGTCCATCCCTAACGGCCCGTGGCGAAAGTGCCTCACGCGCCGAATCGCAGGCGAAAACGCCCGCGGCAACTTGCGGAATCACTGGTTTACAGGCAGGTGGGGCAGGCGTTTTCGCCTGCGATTCGGCCTTTCGCCACGGGCTGCTAACGGTCGGGGCTCAGAAAAGAGCCGACCATTGAGTCTAGTACGCTTACTGAGCCGCGCGCGTGAGCGAGCGGTCCCCGGGAACGGATGCACCCGCTTTCAGGCGCGCGCTTTCCTTCTCCACGCCGCGCATCACGCGCAGCAGATTGGCGCCGTAGATTTTGCGGATGTCCTCGGCCGAATAGCCTTTCTCCAACAGCGCCCGGGTCAGATGAGGGAACTTCGAAACATCTTCCAATCCGGTGGGAACGCAGAAGATTCCGTCGAAGTCGCTCCCGATCCCGACCGCATCAATGCCCGCAACCTTCACCGCATGGTCAATGTGAGCCACCACATCGGCGAGCGTGGCCGGCGGGACGGTCTTACGGTATTCCTCCATCCGGGCCCGCATCTCCTCCGGCTTCACGGTCCGCATGTTGGCCTGGAAGCTTTTCGAGGCATCGGCGCTGGCTTGCGAAAGGAAATCGCACGAGAAATTGATCTGCATCACGCCGCCCTTCTTGGCCAGCGCCACCATCATCTGGTCCGTCATATTGCGCGGCACATTTGACACCGCGCGGCATGAGGAGTGGGACGCGAACACCGGCGCGGTGCTGGTCTCAAGCGTATCCCAGAACGTTTTGTCGGCTACGTGTGAGATGTCCACCATCATGCCCAGCCGGTTCATCTCCCGCACCACGTCTTTGCCGAAGGGTGTCAACCCGTTGTGATGGGTAACGCCGGGCTTATCCATATCACCGGAAGAATCCGCCCAGTTGTTGGTGTTCGAATGCGTCAGCGTCATGTAGCGGATGCCCAACGCATAAAAATCGCGCAGCAGGCGCAGGCTGTCTTCAATGGCATGTCCGCCTTCGATGCCCATCAGCGCCGCGATCTTGCCGTTCTTGCGCGCGGCTTCGATCTCGGCCACGGTACCGGCGAATTGGAAATCGTTCGGGTAGGCGGCGATGATGTCATGCCGCACGGTGTCGATCATCTGCAGCGTCCGGTTCGCGGAGTGGTTCCCCTCCACATAATTTGCCGCCACGAAGACCGCGAAGAACTGCGCGCCCACGCCGCCCGCCTTCATGCCGGCGATATTGGTGTGGCCATCGTCCTTGTTCGTGCCCATGTCATACCCGGTCACGGTGCGGCTGGTGATGTCGTTGTGGGTGTCGATCAGGAACGCCGATTTGTGAACGCGCATCACCTCCGCATCAGTCACGGTTTTGATCTGCGCGCCCAGCGCAGCGGCGAAAAGCAGTCCAGCGATCAGTTTCATAGGGGCTCCTTGGCGTATCCACTCCCAAATGGTCGCGCATCGGAATTACAACCTGCGCGACCACCTGCTTGTCGTATCTCGTCGCAGACGAGTTCTGTGCTCCCAAATGGTCGCGCGATCATTTTCTCGCGTTAAGCCGGCGCAGGCGGCCACCCTACTCCCTCACGGTCGTGGCTCTGAAGCATCCGAGCACCAACCGTAAGGAGCGCAGGACTCGTTCGCGATGAGATACGGCAAGCGGGTGGTCGCGCAAGTTGTGC
>JBBQUE010000655.1:0-2892 GCA_038212805.1 Bryobacterales bacterium
CAGGAAGCTGCTATCTAGCCGATGGCGGCATTACGTCCACTCTTTAACCGCCGCAAGCACCTGAGCATTCAGGGCATCGATATAGTTGCTCACCGTGACGTCCAAGCCCACGGTCGCGTCCCGTACTACCGCGTTCCGCAACAGCCCTCGCGCCATCAGCAGCCGCTTTTCGCACTGGTGAAAAAATTCCATGCTTTGCAAGCTATAGACAATTTGCGGCAGCATCGTCTGAAAAATACGGAAGGCATCGCTGATGTTTCCTTCTGCGTGAAGTGTTAATAGCCGGTGGAACAGATCGCACATCGCAAGACCCGGCATGGCCCCGCAAATTCCGGCTGGCAGCAATTCCAGAAGATACATGCCGCCCCAACCTTCCAGCACGCCCACGGAATCCCCAGTCGCTTCCCGAATCGCCATCACCTTGGCACCCATAAGCGGCTCTTCCAGTTTCAGATAGTGGAAGTTCGGGCAAACCCCTTTCAGCCGTCGTGCAAACCCGGCACCGACCGCTGTCCCGCCGGGATTGAAATCCTGGATGAGAAAGGGGACATCCACTGCCTTCAACACTCTTTCCGCGTACCGGAGCTGGTCATCCTCGCCCAACGCAAACATGCGCGGGAGAGCCAGGGAGATGACATCGGCACCCAGCCCCGCGTTCTTTCGGGCCAGCTCCCCGGCCACCTTGCTGGAAGCATGGTTCGATTGAGCGATCACCTGCAAACGGCCTCGGGCCTGTTGGACGGCCACCTCAACCACCCTGGCGCGTTCGGCTTCCGTGAGCTTATAGAACTCACTCCCGTACGCGGGCAGGCACACGGCGCGCGCACCCGAAACCGCCGCGAAATCGATCAAGCCGCGCAAGCTATCCGCATCCAGGTTCTCTTCGGTATCGAATGGGGTGGGAATTACCGGAACCACCCCGGAAACGTCTCTGTTGTGTTGCATCTCGTGATACAGTTTAACTCTGATTCAATCCGCTCCGCACCATGAAAATCACCCGTGTTGAGACACTGCTGATCCGGTCGCCGGATTCCTCTCAGGTTTCGAGCCATGGCGAGTTCCTGGTTACGCCCATGCACGTCTTTCCGGATTACGCGTCCGTTCTGGGTGAGGGCTTTGTCGGCCTTCGCGGCGGACCTGTGGGAGGAATGCTAGTCCAGGTACATACGGACGCGGGGCTCACCGGGCTTGCCAGTGTGGGAGTGGGCAACGGCGGCGCGGCATATATCGTTGAACACAACTTACAGCCCATCGTGCTGGGCGCGAACCCGTTCGATGTCGAAGCGCTTTGGGAAAAGATGTTTCGCGCTACGCTGAACTTCGGGCGCAAAGGTATCGCCATAGAGGCCATCAGTGCTGTCGATATCGCCTTGTGGGACTTGATGGGAAAGGCCACCGGCCAACCGGTCTATAACCTTCTGGGCGGCATGACGCGTGAGAAGATCCGTGTCTACGCAAGCCGGCTCTACGCGCGGGAGAATCTGGACCTGTTGGCATCCGAAGCCGCTGCCTTCGTCACACAAGGCTTCACGGCTCTGAAGCAGCGCTTTGGGTTCGGTCCCATGGATGGCCTGCCGGGAATGCGCAAGAATCTTGCACTCATCCGAACGGTTAGGGATGCTGCCGGTCCTGATATCGAATTGATGGCGGATGCCTACATGGGTTGGGATGTAAACTACGCCATCCGGATGATCCGCATGATAGAAGATGCCGGCCTCGCTCTGGCCTGGGTGGAAGAGCCTGTAATCCCGGACGATATCGATGGGTACGCTCAGATCCGCCGTTCCGTTGAAACTCCCATCAGCGGGGGCGAGCATGAGTTCACCCGATACGGATTCCGGGAACTTATCCGGCGCGAAGCGGTTAGTATTCTGCAACCCGATGTGAACCGGGTGGGCGGCATCACGGAAGCGCGTAAAATCTGGGCCATGGCGGCGGCCTACAACATTCCTGTCATCCCGCACGCCGGCCAATCGCATAACTATCATCTGGTGATGGCGCATCTCAATTCGCCTATGGCCGAGTACTTTCCCTCCCCATCGGAAGGCGCGCCCCTTGATGACGACACTCTCTTCTGGGAGCTATTCGAAGGCGAACCTTTAGCCCGCGACGGCTACATCGCTCTATCGGGTAAGCCGGGTCTCGGCCTCACGCTGAATGCCGCCGCTTTAAAGGAGCACCAGCTGGCGTGAGCGCAGCCTTTCTCGGCGGCCTGTTCTGGCTTGTGCTCGCCGGCGTGATGCAGGGCGTGTTTCCGCTGCCCATGAAGTATACGCGCGTCTGGAAATTCGAACATCTTTGGTTCTGGTATGCCCTGCTGGGGTTTGTCGTCCTCCCTTTCGTAATCGCTTGGGTGACGGTGCCGCCCCTGAGTGAGGTTTACAGCCGCGTGGCCTCCCCGCCGCTGCTTTGGACTGCCGCCTTCGGGGTCACGTGGGGTATCGGCTCTGTACTCTATGGCCTGGGTATCGATGCGTTGGGGCTCACGCTTGGCTTCCCCATCATGACGGCCCTCACAACCGCCCTCGGAGCGTTCATTCCCATGGTTGTGCTGACGCCGGGAATGGTGTGGCAGCGAAGTGGATTGCTAACCATCGCCGGCAACCTGGTCATCATCGGCGGAGTGATCGTCTGCACCATCGCCGGTAGCCGGCGGGATCGCCAATTGGGGCGCACCGAAACCAGCAACATCCTCGGTGGTTCCAGGTCCTTCGCCGGTGCCGTTCTCCTGTGCGTCGTCGCGGGCATCCTTTCGGCGACGTTCAATTTCGGATACGCTTTTGGCGAGCCCATTGTACAGGCGACGGTTCGATTGGGTGCCTCGCGCGACAGTGCCCTGAACGCGGTGTGGCTTGTCATGCTTCCCGCGGGTGGTGCCGTTAACTTGGCGTA
>JBBQUE010000656.1:0-2881 GCA_038212805.1 Bryobacterales bacterium
CAGCGACAAACCGGACGCGGACTGCGATTGCCGTAGTTGATCCACGCTGCGATCGGCCGCCGCGATCCGGCCTTCCAGTAGCGCAAGGCTCTCCTGCAGTTTCTCCGCCTCCGGGTTCGTTTTTGCAGGTTGCGCTGGCGGTACCACCACGGCTGGTGGGGGTTGCGATGGCGCGCGCGCTTGCGCCGGAGACTGCGCCGGAAACTGTGCCGGAGACTGTGCCGTGGCCTGGGTGCGTGTTACCGTGAGCGGGGCCGCCAGTTGCACCGTCGGCGCTTGGGTTTGCACAGGCGCAGTCTGAATCGCTTGATTCGCCGGTGTTGGCACGGGCGCAGTCTGAATCGTTGGATTCGCTGGTGTTTGCACGCTAGCAGCTGGTGGAGTCCGCAAAGGGGCAGTGCCCGATGCCCGCGCCCCAAAATGCTTTGGAATTTGCACCACGGCAAGTCCCAAAACCAGCAGGGCCGCGATGGCTCCGGTTAGCATGTAAGCCGCTCGATAATTCCGGGCGGCCGGCTTGACAGGCAACGGGGCGGGCATCGCGTCTGGAAGCGGGGGGAAAACAGGGGAAACCTGCGCCGGACCTTTTTGCAGGTGCAAAGATTCCAGCGCCTTCAGAAACGCGTCCGCGCTTTGAAAGCGCTTCTCCGGATCTTTCTCCAGCGCCATCATGATTACGTCGCTCAATGCCGGTGGAATCCGGGAATCCCTTGCGAAGGGCGCTACCGGAACACTCTTGAGGTGGGCCGACATAATCGCGAATTCGCTATCGCCTTCAATCGGCCTTTGTCCGGTCGCGAACTGGTACATCACGATGCCCAGCGAATAAAGATCGCTACGCGGGTCCGGCTGCGTTCCCTGAATCTGCTCGGGAGCCATATAATACACCGAACCTACCGCCAGACCTGTCTTCGTCAGCTTCCGGTCCTCGGATGCCTTGGCGATTCCAAAATCCAGCAGCTTCACAACGCCGTCGGGCGTCACCATCATATTTCCCGGTTTGATGTCGCGGTGTACCACCCCCTGCTTGTGGGCATAGGCCAGCGCCCGCAACATCTGAGCGCCGTAATCCACGGTCTGTTCCAGCGAAAGGGGCCCATGGCTCAGGCGCTGCTGCAGGGAGTCGCCCTCCACCAGTTCCATCACCATCACCAACTGGTTTTCGAACTCGAACGCATTGTTCAACGCGGCGATGTTGGGGTGTTGCAGACGCGCATGCACCCGGATTTCCCGCATGAACCGTTCCGCCAGTTCCGCTTCCACCGCCAGATTTGGCAGCAGAATCTTCATGGCCTCCGGGCGTTCCGAGATCAGGTTCTTCACCCGGTACACCTTCCCCATGCCGCCAGTCCCGAGTTCGCCGGTGATCTCGTATCCGCCAATTTTATCGCCAGCCTTGAATCCCATGGGGTCTCCTATGGCAACCTCACGGCGTCGCCGACCTTCGCCGGGGACGTGCCCGTGAATACGCCAGCCGCGGATTCAGCTTCCACGTCCGTGATGCGCAGTTCTCCCACCCGATCCTCCACCCGCCGGATGACCTTGTTGGTGGCGGGGTCACGGATTTCGCGGGCTTTCCGGCGAACCTCCAGCTGGTCGCCCACTTTCAGACCCACCTTGCTGCCCACGTTCACAACCACTTGATTGCCATTTACATCCGCCACCAAGCCATCGATCTCTACCTTGTGGATAGGCAGTTGCGCGGCGCGTCCTTCAAACTGGCGAGCCATGGAACTGACGGCCGAATTCACGGCCTCTCCCATAATGGTGTTCGAAAAATCCTGGCTGGTCATATCCACCACGCTGCCGGCCGCGCCCCAATAGCCGCCCGAGCCTAGTAGCGACGTTGAAGTCCGTGAGGATTGCGCCTGTCCGCTCGCCACCGCCATTACTTCGCCGGTGTCGGTGTTCACCATCCGCCCCGTCAACGTCACCACGGCACGGGATTCCTGCTTCGATACTCCGCCCAGGCCGTACCGCCCGGCTAATCCGCCCAGCGCGCCACCGCCGATCTCACGCTTCTTTTGATCCTGCCCGAATTGGGTTACGCTGCCGATAATGATTGCGTCAACGCCCATAATCCGTCCCAGCTTGGCGGCGGTGTTTGGATCCGCGCGGTCGCTATTGGAAAAATTCTGCTCCGTCATGATCTTGTCGATCGCTTTTCGCTCAATCACTGAGTAGACCCCAGTCTGAACCAGCTTCTGCACCAGCACGTCGGCAATTCCTTTTCCGACGTCCTGATCGCTCCCGAATAGCGACATGACACTGCTGTGAACCGGGGCATAATCGAAATTCATTACGGCTACCCGCCGTTTTTGCGCGGCTACTGAAACCGGCAGCAGGCAGGAGAGGACGCAGACCAGAGCAATGCGATTCATTTTTTTCTCACCCTCCTCTATCATGGCTGAAAAAATGCGGCAGCGCGTGTCAACTACGCCTGGGATTTCCGTCGATTGCTCCGAATAGCTCATGACCCGGCAAATCAAACATGTTCCGATCCAACATCCGAACCGCCTCGAACGAACCCTCTCATAACCCGGGCGGACCATCCATATTCACGTGCGGGTCAGGTCTTTTTCGACGAAGCGTCGAATAACCTGGCCCTGGCCGATAGCGCCTATACCCGGACCTCGCCGCGCGACACCAGCAACGCCCGTGACAAGGTCTACAACGTTGCGGGTGGGGGTGGCAAATGGCCGTGAGCGGCGCGCCCGGCACCGCACCTGGAGTCTGGATCAGCATCTACGGCTCCAATTTCTCCCCGCAACATCCGGATGCGAGGGCATGTTTAGCCCACGCCGCGGATCACCACGGAACCCTGGTCCAAGTAGCATAGCGGACGCGGAAGGGACCGTATTTTTCGCGCCGGCAGGAGGCC
>JBBQUE010000657.1:0-2877 GCA_038212805.1 Bryobacterales bacterium
GGTCGGTCTCTTCGCGCGGCAAAGCGCGCACCGCGGCCCGGCCTAGGTCCGCTTTCAGAACGCCGTTCTCGACAAAGATCCGGCTCCAGACAATCTCACCAGGCTTGCTGATTCCCTTCAACGATCCGCCCCCATTCGGGAAATACATGGCTGGCTGCAACTCGCTGACGGCCCCGGCATACCCGTCAACCAAGTGCCTGGGGGGTGCCGCGCCGCTGATTTCGAACACCCACACAAATTCCCCTTGGTAGTCTTCGCCGTACCGGACATCGTGCAGCGTGGTTTCCGGATCGAATTGCAAGCCGGTCCAGATTCGATTGGTGATCAGCGCATCCAATCCGGCACATTCATCCACCTCATTGAAATGCGGCAGCGCTTGCCCCGGATACAGTTCCCGCCCATCAGGCGACAAAACCGGCGGGCGGTCCACATTGTTTAGTAAACCTTCGGCCAGATCAGAAGCCGGCGCTAAGTCTTTCAAGCCAAGTTGGTATTGGATGCCAATAATATCGCAGTGGTTTTCGTCCGCGATCCTCATCGCGGCAATATACATTTTGCACTGGCCCAGGATTTGGGGATCGGTCAAATCCGTGGCAGAGTCGGGTCCGGTAACGAACCGCATACCCTTTCCATCCAACCACGCGCGCACCGCGGAAGCCTCCGAATCGCTCACCTGCAGCATGGCCGCATACAGCGCCGCTTGGCTCAGGCGTTCCTTGAAGACGCCAGTCCGGTGGAGAAGTTCGTCCGGAATGATGGCGTTGTACATGCCCATGCAGCCCTCGTCGAAAACGCCCATGATCGCCTTGTCTCGCAGCAACGTCCGCGCGGTCTCGGCTCCAAGCGCTTCGGCGCGGGCCGGCAAAGTCAGCGTCCCCAAATCGTGCACGTGGCTGGTATCGTGTCCCACCGGTTGCCCACTCAGCCAGCGGCCCAGTCCATTCAGGAAATACGCGTCGTCGAAACTGGCACTCCACAGCGATTCATAAGGCACCCCTGCCTTGGTGAGTGATCCGTTCAAATTGAGAAGGCCAACCAGGCCAGGCCATTCCCCGCTCCAGTTTGCAATCGTCAGAATGGGGCCGCGATGCGAATACAAGCCAGCCAGCACGTGATGGCTAAACTGCCACACGGCCTCAACCACCACCAGCGGGGCCGTCTTAGGTATGTCGCGAAATACTTGCATGCCGTACTTTTGGCTGTCGATGAAACCGTGGCCCTTGATGGGGTCGACGGGATGGCCTCTCTGGACGTCGTGGCCGGCATCCCGGATGGCGCGGATCACAGCCGCCTCGGTGCGCTCCTGGGCGGGCCAACATTTCAGATTCGCGGGAAGCCGAAGGTCGCCGCTGGCAACAAGAAACACGGTGTCTGGCATAGGTTGTGTTGGGTTGCGCCGTTTCCGGCTATGCGACCCGAGCCCCATGTTAACCTAAAAGAGGCGGAAGCCTGACGCTATTGTGAGCCGGTAGCTCAGCTGGTAGAGCATCGCACTTTTAATGCGGTTGTCGCGGGTTCGAGACCCGCCCGGCTCACCATTTCATGTCTTAAGCTTTACTGTCGTCTTTCCGGCGACTGCAAACACGCTGCCAGCCGCTGTCCCCCACGAATATCCCGCCTGGGCCAAGAGCACCATCGCGCTTTGCCATGAGCGGGTTTTGGTGGTGAGCGGGAGGTGTTTGCGTCCAATTTCGGCCCTCTGAAGAATCTGCACTGCTCGAAGCTTGACCGTGGCTTGCCGGCCCTGTTGGACGACATGGATCAGCCGGGCATGTGGAAGGAAACCATCGTGGTAGCGGTAGGCGAATTCGGGGCCACCCGCGCCTGGGCGTTTCTACATCGGGGAATTCCAATTCGCCGGATGGCCGGGATCACTGGCCGTATTGCTATAAGCGCCCATAGACGTGGGAGCGGGTATCGCGCGTGCCAAGGCAGTACGGGGAGCCCGATGCCACGGCCGTCATCCTCCAAGGAAAAGCCCGTTCATCCGAACGATCTGCTGGCCAAGGTCTACTACGCGCCGGGAATCGATCCGGATAAAAGATCCGCAATCACCTCAACCAACACGCCGCGCTCTCCGCCTTCTGAGCGGGACCGGCATCGCCACCTGGCTGCATAAAGGACGGGTCCCCCCTGCCATTCAGCTTCCTTACCCGTACACCCCCAAATTCCTGGTCCCGAAAATATCCCGCCGCTCCCGCCCCTTCATCACCCAGCACGCCATCGCCAGCGCCATCACCAGATCGTCATGCACGCCCTGCCCCTCCAGCTTTTCCGCGCCACCTTTCCCAACTTTCACCCGCATCCCCGCCAGCTCCGCCACCAACTGCGCCGCCCCCGCCATGCGTCCCGCAATTGTCAGCTCCCCCTGCTCCAGCATCATCACTAGCTTATGCACCAGCAGGCCCTTCGGCACCCGCCACTCCCCGTGTTCCATCCGGTCCCGGTCCCCGCTCGTTATCACCACGCCCGTCACCGTACACCCCAACTGCGCCGCTTTCAGCATCTCCACCACCGGCGCGCCCACGCCTGTCGCGTCCACCGCCACAGTGCACCGCCCCTCCAGGGCTTCGCTCTGCACCAGCGCCTTCACCCGCTTCACCATATCCGGGTAAGAGGTTCCCAGGGGTAGCGTCTCCGCCCGCCGCACCACCTGCCGGATTTCGACTACCCGCTCATACGTCACCCGGTCCACCACGCCCGTATCGCGCACGCTCCGTTCCACCACCACCAGGGCCGCCGGATCCCGCCGCTGCCCCACATCCACCCCCACGAAATACACCGGACCCCGCCGTTCCCGCCGCGCCCCAAGCGAACCCCCGCCCAACAGCAGCCCCCGCATCTCAGCGCAGCCCAACGTCGTCCTGATCCACCGCC
>JBBQUE010000658.1:0-2876 GCA_038212805.1 Bryobacterales bacterium
GATCAACTGCAGGGTTTTGTCCCGACGTGGAGGCTGGTACGCCCGTGGCAAAGTTGGGGCCAGGAGAGGGGCCGGCTTCACGGGTGGCGCCTGCTTAATTTCCGGCCGTGCCAGCGAAAGTTCCCGGATCCGCCCTTCCAATCCGTCCAGATGTTCACAAGCTTTCCCGAGCCCCGTTCGCAGATCCCGGATCTCCGTTGCATGATCCCGCGCGGGCGGGCGCTGTTCCAGGGTTTTCACTCTTGCCGCAAGCGCCAAAAAGTCAGCGCTCAGATCTTTCGCGGCCGGTTCGAAGTGATGCTGCTCTTCAAACTCATCAATGAGTTCGATCCGCCGCGACTGCCACCATCTTCGCATCCCATAGAGAGCGCCAAGCGCGAGCGCAACCGCCCCCAAAACCGGACCCACGATTTGCCAGTCAACCTCAGGCATGTCAAACCTTGGCGTCAGCGGTGGGTTTCAGCGTGCGTTTATAAATCTCCCGGACGTAATATTCGAACGGGCTTTTCACAATTGCCAATCCCTCGCGGGTACATTCCAGCAGAGCCTCGCCCGCATCCCCGGTGCGCGCCGGATCTTCGAACCCAAACTGCGCGACGTCCACGGGCACGATCCGGGTGATGTTCCGCAGCTTCTTGTCGAAGGTTACGGGCGTGCGCTGGCTCCAGGGAACAGACTGATCCTTGGGTGAGTTGAGCAGCGATACCCGCACGGATTGCAATAAATAGGTGCTGCGTTCGGCCATTTTTCCACTGAATGGGTTATCCACCGGAGAGGCGGCTGCCCCCCGGGCGACCACCGTCTTCGGCCGCATGGGATAGTGGCATCGAATCCGCGGCGGCTTGGGACACACTCCGTTGGCCTTATATTCGGCTAACCGTTTTTCAACCGCTTCCTGCACGGCAGCCGCAATCTCATCCGCGCTGTCACCGTGGAAAGCAGTCTTCCAACCGGAGCCGAACATCATCAGCCCCAGGAGATCGGTAGAGTCCGGTTTGTTCAAGGCCTCGGCCGCCGCGAACCGGGCGGCGATTTCCACCAGGCCCAGGCGGAAGCGGTTGATCACCTCGCGCGCCTTCCTTAAGCGGGGTTCGCTGTTGTCGAAGCTGGCCGGATCGGTGAAGGTTCGGGAACCGTTCAAAACAATCTGCTGGCGGAACTGTGCTTCATTCCAGTGGGTGAGCTTGGCGGCGACCAGCCCGCTGTTTACATCCTCACCGGCAAACTCCACGCTATCCACGATGTACGCTTCAGCGCCCTCGTCCCCCAGGCGGCTGATGCAGATATCGGACGTTCCGCCGCCCACGTCCATGTATAAGGTGGCGGTGACGTCCGGCACTTTCTCCCCGCAGGCAAAGCCGGCGTGGGATTCATCCAGCGGTTCGGCCTGGCCTATCTTGAAGCCGGTGGTCCGGGTAATCTCCCCGCTCAACTCTTCGAACACCTGGTTGTGAAGATGCATGTCGTCTTCACTGAAGGCGAGGGGATAGGTGGTGACCAGCCGCAAAGGCTGGGGATTCAGCCCGTACTCAGCCACCAGTTCCGCCAGATACAACTCCAGCGCCAGGCGCAGGTAGAGGTAGCGCAGAATACCGGCGTGCGCATCCAAACCGCGCTTCAGCCGGTACTTCCATTTGAACTGGCCCACCAGGCGGCTCATCTGATCGCCTTCGCCATCCTGAAAATACGGGATGGTGTAGTCGCTGATGGGCGTCATCGATTTCTTCAGCTTGGCCGCGAAATCCTGCGCCTCAAAATAAAGCTGAGAAGGAATGGTGGATAGCGGCGCGCTGCCCGATTGGGGCTGCGGCAGCCAGGTACCGGCGGAATTCGCCAGTCCGTTCAAGAGCCGCAGAGTATGATCCCGTATGCAAAGTTCGGGGATGCTCTTTACTCCGCGAGTCCGGTCAAGATACCGCACGGCGGCGGCGGTGTTGCTGGTGCCAAAATCCAGACCCAACTGCAGGCCGGAGGCTTCAATCCGCCGCGGTGTTTGGAAATGCGGGGCTTCCTCCACGCGGGTGCGATAGCATCCGTAGTGTTCCAAACCGTCCTTAGTCCACTGGATTACCAGCCGGTCCGGCGCAAATGCCAGTTCGCCATCCAGGTCCGTCAGCGGTGTGCGCCGCAAGCGTCCGCTTTCGGTAGACTCCCAGGCGGAATGCAGACGGCCGGTGCCCAAGCCCTTGGGGACTCCAGGCAGTTGGAACGACACGTAATACTTCTTCCAACCGGGCACTTCGAAATCCGGCCATACATAGAGGGCCGTTCCGTAGCGTCCCGGCGGATCGGTAATCTCCAGGCAGGGCACCGTCAACAGATTGCTCTTCCAACCGTCGCGCGTCACCACCTCATACCCAATCATGGAGGGCAGCGAGGTCTTCGAGACACAGGAAGCGATTACGTGCGCCCACTCCGGACGGACCGCGGTGAAGTGCGCCGCCTCAGGGGCCGTTGGACCATCGCCTTCACGGAAAATCACCAGCCGGTCAAAGAGACAATCCGCGATATCCACGGATTGAACCGGGATGCGGAGCATAAGGCTTCCGGCGCGCAAGGGGTAAACGCTCAAGGGAGCTTGCCCCTGGTTGGTCCACGCGAGGTAACGCTGGGTCTCTTCGTCGAAGAACAGTCCGGGCTCTTGCGGCAGGTCCAAGGGCTCGGCGCAGAACGGACAGTAGAGGCGTGGCCTGGCTCCCACTAATTCGATTTCAGCGTCCACCAGGCTGAGGTCAATCGTGCACTTCTTGCAGATCATTTCGAATACCAGGGATAGTCGCCAATCTTCAATTCGTGGGTGGGCATCCGGTTGAGCGGGGCTACGTTCTTCGAGCCATACGCGGCGATGTAGGCTTCGGCCGCGGCCTTGAATAAGC
>JBBQUE010000659.1:0-2875 GCA_038212805.1 Bryobacterales bacterium
AAGAGTTCCTCCGAAGGTGTTGCGGTCTGGCGCCGCCTCAGTTTCATCTTATGCCATATCAGGATGGAGCGGCCGTATTCGGATACTGTCTTGCGTTGAGTGGCTGCAAACACGGCTTCGCGACCCGCGACACGTTGCGCCCGGGTTGTTGCGGTCGCCACCCCCAACAAATAGAGGGTGCGGGGAATGCCGGGTGCACGCTGCACCCGCGGTCTCGTGTGCAAACCTGTGCGAGAAAACGCACACGAGCATACAGGTTCAGCGGAGGCACTCCGGCATTCCCTGCGCAATGGCTTTACGGCTTATGGCGCGCTCTCCTCGGCGACGAGTTCGTTTTGTCACCGTCGCCGGCGGATATGGTTTGTCCGAGCCCGGTTGGGCCTGCGAAAACCTCCGCCGACTTGACACCAGCAACGGGTGCCAGAACCACACGCTTTTGCCGTACGCTTCAGCGCCGTTCGTCTGCGCGCCGGTAACCGCTCACGGGGAACCCGCCCTGCGATTCCGTTTCACGCCGACACTGCCGCGTCCACCGCACCCCGCCCCACGTTCGTGACGATGGCCAACGCCCCTTCTCTCGGGACAGGACCAAACCGCTATAGTGCTGATTTGGGCGCGTCGTCAAGTGCAATTTCTGAAAATCAGAAGTTGGGTGGGTGCCATTGAAGCCCGGCGATGTTCGTCCACGGTCCGAAAATCACCCAACGCCATCCTTGTATTTAAAGACCGTTCGGTCTAGATATCAAGGCGATGGAACAGCATCCCCCATTGCGGCTGCCGCGCGGCCGCCCTCGAAGTTTCGACACGGAAGCCGCTGTCGGGCGCGCCATGGGCGTGTTCTGGACGCGCGGCTATCATGCCACGGCGCTCCCTGACCTTCTTCGAGCCACCAAGCTTTCGCGTGGCAGCCTTTACGCCGCTTTCGGTGACAAGCGCGGGCTGTTCCTGCGTGCGCTCGATCGCTACATCGCCGATGCCCTGACACGGATGGACATCGAACTCGACCCGCGTCGCGCGCCAGTCGTTGGCCTGCGGGCCTACCTTGCAGGTTACGTCGATCGCACGAGCGGCGCCCATGGTCGGCGCGGATGCCTGCTGGTCGCCACCGCCATGGAACTGGCCGGCCACCGCGATCCGGAAGTCGATCGTCGCATCGGCAGCTTTTTCAAAGCCATGGAAACCAGAGTGGCAGCGGAACTCTCGCGTGCGAAGGACGCGGGTGAGTTGGCCGAGGGTGTCGAGCCTGCAATCGCAGCGCGGCTGCTGGTCTGCTTTGTCGAGGGGCTGCGGGTAGTAGGTAAGACGGCGCCGGATCGGGTCACAACGCAAGCTACTGCCGATGCGCTTCTTGACCGCTTTATCAGGTAGGCAATTTCGTGGACGCTGCATCGATCAAGCGCGTCTATATCTGGACCGAACGGTCGTGAAAGGGAAGTAATATGTCCTTCATCCAGATTGTCTGCGCGGTGCTCGTGCCGCTGCTCTGGGGTTATCAGTTCGTGGTCATCAAGGTGGGCGTTGTCGAGTTTCCACCGCTTTTCTTCCTCGGACTGCGCTTCCTGGCTATCGCGTTACTGCTGGTACCGCTCGTCAAAAGGCCGACGCGCCGGGAGTTCGGCCCCATCGCTGCCATCTCGGTCTTTCTTGGTGGGCTGAACTTCGGCCTGTTCTATGTCGGTCTCGGGCTCGGCTCCGGAAGTATGTCGGCCGTCGCATATCAACTCGCCACACCCTTCACCATCCTGTTGGCCTGGCCGCTGCTCGCGGAGAGACCGTCTCGAATGACATCCAGTGGAGTGTTGCTTGCATTTCTTGGCGTCGTCGTGCTTGCGGCGGGATCTGGCCTGTCGGCAAATGCGCTGCCGCTCCTGCTTGTGGTGGGGGCAGCCTTCGCCTTCGCGGTCGCCAACGTCTTGACGAAGCGGCATGGCCCCTTTGACCCTTTGATGTTGACCGGATGGTCGTCGCTTTTCACGGTGCCGCAGGTCATTTTGATGTCGTTGTTCCTCGAACATGGACAATTGGCGACCCTCGCCACAGCGGATGAGCGCGGTTGGCTGGCGCTCGCCTACACCATTTTTATCGGAGGAATTGTCGGGTTCGGCCTTTGGTTCTGGCTGATCGCCCGCTGCAGCGTGGGCCGCGTGGCGCCATTCGGTTTGTTGCTGCCGGTTTTCGCGCTAATTTCCAGCGTGTTGTTCCTTGGCGACCCTGTGACCCCAACGTTGATTGTCGGAGCGCTGCTCGCCATCTCCGGCGTCGCCATCACGCAGTTGAGATCAATCGCTTTGCCAAAATCGAACCTGAAGCTCACATGATGGCGACTTCCGAGTCTGCCCCAGCGCGGACGTCGGTGACCTGGAGTTGCCGACGAGGACAAGCGTGGGTCAGTTCCACCACCAGGTTTGCGATGCCCGGGTCGGTCCTAACGCTTTTCCGGCAATGCAACCGTTTCGCTCCCTGGCCCTATCATTCGGGCCGGAAAAACCAACAACTCATCCGCCAAAGCCCCGATCAGAAACCGCGACCCGGCCTCTGACAAATGGACATTGTCCGTGGCGATCACGTTGGATGAATCTCCGACAAGCGTAAGGCAGCCGTCCGGATCGCAAAGAAAGCGCCTGGCTGATATGTACTCTATGCCCTGCGCCGAACTGAACAGCCTCATCTTCTCGTCGGCTTCCGGCCCGGAAACACCGTTTGCTATCCGCGCCGGAAGTTTGTGGCTGAAGCGATAGCCATTGATGATGGCATGGGGGAGCGTTCGCTTCCAAACCGGGACCGGGCCCACAATGACGATGCGAGGCACGTTCAGTGCTTTCAGCCGCCGGATCGTCACGTCAAGTCCGTCCAGGCTCGGATAGTCGCCCCACAT
>JBBQUE010000660.1:0-2875 GCA_038212805.1 Bryobacterales bacterium
TTGGCCGGGTTCGACAGGGTGGTTGAAAAACCCAGTGCGCTACTATCCACCAGACGAATCAGGCTTTGTCCGAATGCATCGTAATAGAAGCCCGCGCCCGCCCGGATGGAGGTTCTTCCGGGCCCACCAAACAGCTTGCCCAGCAACCCGCTGCTGCTTTGGGGGGAATACGCGATGGCCAACCGGGGAGCGAAGTCGCGCTGGAAAGGATACAACCCGCGTCCGCCCGGCCTGCTGGAGAGATCGAAGCTGATGGGCGTAACCTGGGATTGCGGCAGGCCTTGTTGGGCCAGGGCACCCCTTTGATCGAACCAGGTTCCCAGCGGGATATTGGTGGTGGTTTGGATGCCGTTGGCCTCACGCAGGGGTGGGTTCAACGAGACGTGCAAACCACCCGTGACGGTCAATCCGCGACGGACTTTCCAGGTATCTTGCAGGTACAGTTCGAATTCGTGATCCACGAACTTGCGGGCGATGCCCGTTCCTTGCGGGAGCACGTTGCCTGCGATGTCGTAGTTGTAGTGTGCGGTGCCCTGGGTGACGATACCCAGAAGATCGGTCATCTTACGCGTATAGAGCGTGCTGTTTTTGGCGTCCGCCACAAGCAGGTTCGCACCTGTTCCTTGCAGCCATGACGAGTTGAGGGCAGCGCTGCTGTACGAGTTGGCGAAGTTCACACGGTTGGCGGTGATCAAGTGAATGCTGCCGCCGAAAGCGACGGTGTGAGCACCCTTGGTCCAGGTCAGGTCGTTCGCGATGGTGTGCGCCGGAATGGTCGCCGTCAGCGGAGTAGTTGCGGGCAGCAGATTGCTGATGTCGCGCAGCGTGACGTAGCCCACGTTTTGAACGCCCGTGTCGTCGAACGACTGGCGGGTGAGCCCGTAGCGCATGTTGCTGATCAAGGAATTCCAGATCAGCCAGGTGTCGCCAGCCGCAAATCCCTTGGCATTCTCCAAGTGGATAGAGGCATCCTGCTGGCCCGGAAACTGCGGAATGGAATTGGTAAGGTGATCGTTTTGCAGATTGCCCCGGAAGAACAACTGATGCTTGGCGTTCAGGTTGTAATCGATACGGGTGAGGTAGGTGGCGTAACGGAGCGGTTGACCGCTGTTGAACCGGAAGCCTGAAGTATTCAGCCCGTCTCCCAGGGAGGGGTCGTTTGGAAGGGGGAATTGTTGCAGGTATTTCAGGATTGCGGGGCTGGGACCGATGTGGAGCGGATCCGCTTGCGCCGTGATCTGGGCAGGCGAAAGCTGCCCGGTACTTCCGTCTTTCCTGACGTAGGTAAAGGTGCCCTGCCGGTAGAGTGCGGTAGGCACAATCCGCGCCCCATTGCCTTGGCTGGCGTCCCGCCGGCCTTCATAGTTAGCGAAGATGAACAACTTGTCTTTCTTGATGGGGCCGCCCGCCGTGGCACCGAAGACGTTCCGGATCAACGCCTGCCGGGGTACTCCGGCCGCGTTGTTGAAGAACGAGTTGGCGCTGGTGAGCGTGTTGCGATTGTACTCATAAAGGGAGCCGTGGATATTGTTTGTGCCCGATTTTGTGATGAGCGAAACCTGCGCGCCCGAAGAGCGCCCCTGGTCCGCGTTGAAGTTCGAGGTGGTGGTGCGGAACTCCTGCACCGAATCCAGGGTGACACGCAACACGCTGGTGAAGGCGGTGCGGTACTGCTGATCGTTCACGTCCACGCCATCCAGCGTTACGTTGCCCTGGTCGCTTTTGCCGCCGCTGACGGAGCCGCTGCGATAATCGTTGGTCTGAAGGTAAACCACACCCGGTTGCAAGGCCAGCAGGCCGACCGGATTGCGCGCTTCAAAAGGCAGTTCTAAAATCGGCTTCTCGCCAATGGCGTTGCCGAGGCTGGCGTCGGTTGTGTTGACGGCAACCGCTTCCGCGCTGACGGCAACGGATTCGGAGACTGCGCCTACTTCGAGTTTCAGATCGACAGTCGCCGGTGAGTTTACCTGGAGCCGTAACTCGCCGACCACCTCCGACTTGAAGCCGGACGCTTTGGCTTCCAACCGGTACGTGCCGGGAACTACTTGAGAAAACGTGTAGCGGCCTTGTGCATCGCTAACGGTCAAGCGCCTGGCTTTGGTTTCCTGATTACTGATTTCAATGGCGGCATTTGGGATGATCGAGCCGGAGGCGTCGGATACCGTGCCAGTTAGCGATGTTGAACTTTGGGCGAAAGCGCCGCAAATAAATAGCGAGAGACCCGCAAGGGCCTGAAGTGACCTGCGCATAGAACCCCTTTCCCACTTTTGGAAAATTTAATATTTTCGAACGAAGCAACCGCTCGTCAAGGGCGGCCCTTATCGCACGCTCAGACAGGGAGGCAGGCGACAAACAGGGACGTAGATTAGCTTAGTATGATTTGCGGGTGATCCGTTTGTCAATTCTAAGTCCGGTGTATCCTAAAGCTCATGCTGTCGCGTCGCGCGTTTCTTGGTTCATCGGCTGCCTTTGCGGCCCAACTCTTTGGTACTCCCGCCGCTACCTCCACCAAGCCGGGGCCCGATCTGGAAAAGCTTGCTGACGTGGCCCTTCGCGAGGCCAAAAAGCTCAAAGCCACTTACTGCGATATCCGTATCGGCCGCTATCGCGATCAGCGCATTTTGCTTCGCGCTAACTCCGAACGAGGAACTGGGAAGACGCAGGAAGTGCCCACTGTGTTCGAAGATTCCAGCTTCGGCTTCGGTGTCCGCGTGATCGTCAATGGAGCCTGGGGCTTTGCCTCATCCCCCGTGGTGACACCCGAAGAGATCGCCCGCATCACTGGAGAGGCCGCCACCATCGCGCGCGCCAATTCCGCCATCCAGCCACGCCCTATTCAACTGGCGCCCACCAAGGCATACAGGGATCGCTGGAC
>JBBQUE010000661.1:0-2872 GCA_038212805.1 Bryobacterales bacterium
GATCAGATGAGCAAAATGAATGGAATCCTGGATGAGACGCGTTCCCGGTTTCATGAGGCGCGTACCCAACACGACCATCTCATGTACACCATCAAGGAAGAACAGCGTGGCAAGGTGCGGACCATCCTCAGCGAAGGGCAAAAAATAGAGTATGAAAAACTCCGGCTGGAACGCGAGCGGCGGGCGAAAGCCGAAAATAGACAGTAAGAAAGTGTGACCCCGGTTAGGCGGTCACACTCTCTTTCTTCTTCTTGGCATCCTTGGCTGCTGCCATGGCGGCTTGAATTTCTTTCGATTTCAAAGCCATCTTCTGGAAGCGGTCCACGCGCCCTTCGGTATCGATCAACTTCTGGCGTCCGGTGAAGAACGGGTGGCAACTGGAACAGATTTCCACACGAATATCGCCCTTATGGGTGGACCGGGTAGGAAAAGAGTGCCCGCAGGCGCAGGTTACTTTTACTTCTTCGTATGCGGGGTGAATTCCGGCTTTCATGGTATCAAAAATCCTTTTGTAATCCGTAGTGTAACATGCCCGGCCACCCACCCCGCTTTCGAGGGCGGCGTCTAGACCCACCAGGCGGCGGCGGGCTGCTCCCGGATGATGATTTGATTGAGGAATTCGGCCGCTTTGGTCAGCCCTTCATCGGGAGACATGAGCGAATCTTCATGCTCAATGGACAGCACGTAATCGTAGTTGAACATGCGTAGAGTTGAGATGAATTCCTTCCACCATCCGGACGCATGGCCATAGCCGACGGTACGGAAAATCCAGGCGCGGTTGGCTTCATCGGTATATTTCTTTGTGTCGAGAACGCCTGATTTCGGAAGATTGGCTTCGTAAATCTGGGTGTCCTTGGCATGCACGTGGAAGATGGAATCGCCCAGCACCCGGATGGCGTGGATGGGGTCGATGGATTGCCAGAACATGTGGCTGGGGTCGTAGTTGCAGCCGATGCTGGGGCCGCACAGCGAACGGAGCTTCAGCATGGTTTCTGGGCTATACACCACGAAGCCGGGGTGCATTTCGATGGCGATCTTCACACCGTGGTCGGAGGCGAACTTGGCGTGCTGCCGCCAGTACGGGATGGTTTTCTTTTCCCATTGCCACTCCAGCACCTCCAGGTACTCGGGGGGCCACGGGCAGGTCACCCAGTTTGGATACTTGGCATGGTCGCTATCGCCGGGGCAGCCGGAGAAATCGATCACCACGGGAACGCCCAATTTCTGGGCCAGTTGCACGGTCCGTTTGCTGGTGTCCTGGTACGCCTTCGCAATGGCTGGGTTGGGGTGGAGCGGGTTCCCGTGGCAGCTGAGGGCACTGATGTGGAAGCCTTCGCCGTCCAGTTTCTTTTTGAACTCGCTGAGTTCGTTCCCGTTCTCAAGCATGGAGAGCTTGCAGTGGGGGTCGCCCGGATAGTTCCCGGTTCCCAATTCGACCGTATTTATGTTTAGTTTTTTCAGCTTGGCCAGGACGGTGTCCAGGGGAAACTGCGATAAGAGAGCGGTGAAAACGCCAACTCGCATGGTGGTGGTTATGCTCCTAGAGAAGAAATCGCCATTGCGAGAATATCACAGGTCAAAAAGGTGGTTCCGGATGGTGCGTGTGTCACTTTTAACATTCAATGGCGGCAGGAAAGCCATGCCTCACGTACCAGCCTGTTGACTGGCGGAACTTCCGCCTCTTCAAATCCGCCGTCCAACGACGAGGACGTCACGTTTTTATGGATAAAACGAGAGGCAAGAGATCCGCTGTGCTTGCAGTGGCTGCTCTTTGCAGGCCTATAATTTTGAAGCTAGCCGTAATCAATCCATTCAAGCCCATTCCATTTGTGATCACGAGTTGACGGGAGGGCCGCGGTGGATCAAGACTGACCGATACGATCCCATAGCGAAGGCGGGAACGGGTAATTTGGAATTGGCTAGGCCGCTAAGACTGGGCACAAGCTGAAGGCCACGGGAGACAATCACTTGAATCCGGTCGCAAGAGGTGGACGCGGTCGCTTTGAGATGACGACCGACATGAAGGGGACAACCGGCGCGAATGAGTACAGAAGCCGCCTTTACACGGCGTTGAATCAACATCTGGGGTCCAGTGGCGGTGTTCGGCATCGACAAGATAACGAAGATTGACGTGATGCGGAAAGAGCTTCGGTGCCCCGCGTGCTTAACCGGGAGGGAGGGAGACTCATTATGCGAAACTTTTGCTTAATTTTATTGTTGACGGCTAACTCGCTGAGCGCTCAGGTCTCGGTAGGGATTCGGATTGGTCCTCCACCGGCTCCACGTTCGATGCGATTCCAGCCGGCCCGCCCTGGCCCTGATTTCGTTTGGGTGGACGGCTATTGGTATCCCCGGGGGAATCGTTATCGCTGGCACGAAGGTTATTGGACGCGCGCGCCGTTCAATGGGGCCCGGTGGATGGGCCCACGGCATGAGAATGGGATGTACTACCAGGGATACTGGGACGGAGATCGCGGCCGGATGGATCATGATCACCATTGGGACCGGCAACGGGATCGCCGGGATCGCGACCGCCGGGAGCACGACAAGGACGACCGCCGCTAGAAAATGAAACTGAGTCCGCCACGAACGGTACGGGGGGATTGCATCAGCAGGGATCTGCGGCCGCCGCCGGACGGGAGGGGTAAGTAGCCCTCCGACAGCATGTTGCGCAGATCGGCCGTCGCTTCCAGGCGGCCCGCTCCTCCAGCGAATCTGCGGATGGGCTGGCAGATATGGATATTCCAGCCTCCATCCGGATAGGATCGCTGCGTCAGGTATAAGTGGCTGGGGAGCAATGTGTTGGAATCAATCCACTGATAGCTGCTCGAAATTTGCGTCCCAACTTGCGGCAGGGTGGTGCTGACCCGGA
>JBBQUE010000662.1:0-2868 GCA_038212805.1 Bryobacterales bacterium
CGGGCGACGGCAAGGACAACCGTCCGCTCACCAGCGGCGCATTCAAGGATGCGGAACCGCGGCTCTCGCCCGATGGCACCCGGCTGGCCTATCTTTCGAATCGCAGCGGCAAGACGCAGATTCATGTCCGCTGGATGAATGACGGCCAGGAAGCGCAGATCACTGACCTGCAGCAGGCTCCAAGCGGGATCGAATGGTCGCCCGATGGGCAATGGATCGGCTACACGGCACGCGTGCCTTCGAAGCCGGATTGGGCCGTTCGCCTGCCGGAGAAGCCCGCGGGTGCGAAGTGGCCGGACCCTCCTATCGTGATCACCAAGCTGCGCTGGACCGCCGATGGCCAGGGAATTCTTAAGCCGGGCTACACGCATGTATTCGCGGTTCCCGCCACCGGGGGCGCGCCCAAGCAGATCACGAATGGCGATTACAATCACGGAGGCGGACAGGGCGGCGGCGGATTCTCGTGGTCCGAAGACGGCAAGTGGGTGTATGTCTCCACCAACCGCATTCCGGACGCCGAGTATGACCTGGAAGGCGGCGATATCTACGCTTATTCCGTGGACGACGGCTCAGTGAAGCAGTTGACGCACCGCAAAGGACCGGATACCAGTCCGGTTCCGGGACCCGGCGGCAAGAAAATCGCGTACATCGGGCACGATTGGAAGTTCCAAAGCTACACCGTCAACCACCTGTACTTGATGGATACGGATGGAAGTAATTCGAAGTGTCTTACGGCATCTCTCGATCGTGATGTGCGCGCGCCGCATTGGTCCTGGGATGGCAAGAGCATCTATTTCCTGGTGGACGAAAAAGGCAACACGCAACTCTATTCCGTGGACGTGTCTACGGGAGCGGTAAAGCAGATCACCAGCGGCACGCAGCAGTTAGGTATGGGCGGCGCGGGCGCGGGATTCACCATCGCCAACAACATGATGGTGGCCACCGTGGTTGCGACCGCGGAAAAACCGGGCGACGTGGTGGTGGTGCCCGCGTACCAGAAGAATGCCACGCCGGTGCGGCTGACATCGGTGAACGATAGCCTGCTTTCGCAGTACAAATTGGGAGCGGTGGAGGAACTCGCCTTCGATTCCTTTGACGGAAAGAACATGCAGGGCTGGATCATCAAGCCTCCGGATTTCGATCCATCGAAGAAGTATTCGTTCATTCTGGATATCCACGGCGGGCCGCATGCCATGTACGGCGTGGGATTTCAACACGAGCTCCAGATCCAGGCCGCGCGCGGCTATGTGGTGCTATACATGAACCCGCGCGGATCCACCGGTTATGGCGAAGAGTTTGGCAATATCATTCACACACATTATCCCGGCGACGACTTTAAAGACCTGATGATTGGCGTGGATAAGATGGTGGAAAAGGGCTATATCAACCCGAAGAAACTGTGCGTCACTGGAGGCAGCGGCGGCGGATTACTGACGGCTTGGATTATCGGCCATACGGACCGTTTCGCGGCGGCGGTTTCGCAGTATCCGGTTACCGATTGGGTTACGCAGGCCGGCACCGCCGACGGCGGGTACACGCATTCCGCTCTCTGGATGAAGACTCTGCCATGGGAAGATCCCAAGCAACTGATGGAGCATTCGCCCATCTACTTCGCCAAGAACTTCAAGACGCCGACCATGGTGATCACGGGCGAATCCGACCGCCGGACCCCCATCGCGCAAAGCGAAGAGTTGTACTTCGCCCTGAAAGCGCGCAAGGTGCCATCCGCGATGGTGCGGGTCCCGGATGAATCGCACGGAATCCGGGGGCATAACAGCCACTACATCGCGAAGATTGAATACATCATGGCGTGGATGGAGAAATACACCAAGTAGAGCTGGCCCAATCCCGGCGTCTAGCGAACGGGCGCGCCCTCTTGCCGGACCACGTGGAAACGGCCGGCCACGGCTTCGCTGGCTTTTTCCTGATCCAGAAGTGAGCGCACCCGGGCCGCTAGTTCAGCGGCCTGCTGATGCCTTCCCGACTGTTTATAGATCACCATGAGCTGGTACGTGGAAGGCCGGTCCGCGGGGTCCAGCTTGATGGCCGCCGCTAACTCGGTGGTTGCGTTACGCGTGTCTCCCAATTGGGAATAGACTTTGCCTAGCAATCCGTGCGCCGCGGCGTTTTCAGGTTCGCGCTTGAGAACCGCTTGCAACAGCGCCGCGGCTTCCCGCTTCTCATCCGGCGAGGACTCTTTCAACAGTAAAGCCTTGGCCAGGGTAAACCCCAATTTGGGATCCGGTCCGCTCAAGGCGAGTTGTTCACGGAGAACCCGCACGGCATCGGCGGCCAGGCCCATTTGCATCAGCGTGGATGCCAAACCGATGCGGCCAAGACCCGATTCGGGGGCAAGCAGTTGAGCGTGCCGGAAAGCTTCCTGGCCTTTCACCATATCTCCACCCCGCACCAGAAGCACCCCCAGCAGAGTTTGAAGCCTGGCGGACCCGGGCGCTTCCTGCAACCCGGCCCGCACTACTTCGAGACCAAGGCCGAGCGATCCATGGTCCATGCACAGCACGCCCAGATCGATCAAAAGCTGCTCATTTCCGGAGTTCTCATGGACACTTCGTTGCAGCACCGCGAGTGCTTTGGGCGTGTCGCCCGCGGCTTCGTACGCGCTGGCCAGCAGGCGCATGGTGTCGGGGTCAGCGCCTGGCCGGTCCAGCGGTGCCAGGGTGGATACGGCGGCCGAATAATCCCGCGCGTTCCATTGCGCCAAAGCTAAGTTATAGCGCGTAGGCGCATGTTCCTGGAGTTGCAACAGCGCGCTGAATTGCGCGGCGGCATCAGCCCACCTTTCGGCCACCATCAGACAGACGCCATACTGCCACTTCATGGAAGCAGCCTGAATTGCGGCCGGCGCTT